>JAURQT010000135.1 GCA_030835985.1 Alphaproteobacteria bacterium | reverse complement strand
CGAAAAGGAAGAGATGACCCTGTTCGGAACTTCGGCAAAATATATAGATGCGGTGCGCAAATCCGGCCTGCGCCCGATGAAACAATTTGACCTCCGCCATTTACGTATCCTGTGCTCTACCGGCTCGCCCCTTTCCGCAGAAGGGTTTGGTTTTGTCTATGACGGAATAAAAAGCGATATCCAGCTTGCCTCTATTTCAGGGGGGACAGATATTATGGGATGTTTTGTTCTGGGATGTCCGGTAAAGCCTGTTTATGCGGGCGAAATTCAGGTACGCGCCCTTGGGATGGAAGTCGCTATTCTGGATGATGATGGCCAGCAAATATCGGGCGAACAGGGCGAGCTATGCTGTCTTGCCCCCTTCCCTTCCATGCCTGTCGGTTTCTGGAATGATAGTGATGGCAGCCGCTATCATGAGGCCTATTTTGATGTCTATCCAAATATCTGGCGGCATGGTGACTGGGCAACCCTTAGCGAACATGCCGGCATTAATATTCATGGCCGCTCGGATGCAACGCTCAATCCGGGCGGGGTACGCATTGGCACAGCCGAGATTTACCGCATTGTTGAAGCCTTTGAGGAGATAGCCGAATCTCTGGTGATTGGCCAGATGATAAACCATGATGTGCGGGTGGTATTATTTGTGCGCATGAAAGAGGGGTATGCCCTGAATGAGGATATTCAGGCAAATATCCGTGCCAGCCTGAAAAAAGAGGCCAGCCCCCGCCATGTCCCGGCTGTTATTCTGGAAGTGGGGGATATTCCGCGCACCCGTTCAGGCAAAATCACCGAATTGGCGGTACGCGATATTATTCAGGGTCGGCCAGTTAAAAATACCGAAGCCCTGGCCAATCCAGACGCGCTGGAAGAATTTAAAAATCGGCCGGAACTAGCTGTCTAGATCAGGTTTTTGCCTAATTTAGCTGCTGTAAAAATTGTTGCAGACCAGAGCTGTTGGCAAATTGTTTGCGCGCCTTTTTCAAGACCGGTACCATCGTGCGAAGCGCGGCGGCTTCTGCCTTGCTTAAACTGTCTTCATCCCTGATATCCGCGCCCTTTTGCAAGGGACAGGCCAGCAAACGATAGGTGTGGCTTGCCCCTACCCTGTCGGCGATAGCCTTAAAGCGGGCTTTACTGCCAACCGGCCATTTTTCGCGCAACACCAGCAACAGGACAAAATCATCTGCATCGGCCTTTGCCAACGCCGGGGCGGCCAGAATACTGGCGGCTATTTCTACCTGCTCGCGCCAGCCAGCATCCTCGTCCAGCGATGGCGCGCCCGCATCATCCAGTGCCTTGCCAAGCCAGTTAATAATATCGCCATCGCCGGGGTTGTCGATAGACGTTAATGCAGCGAGCTTGCCAGCTGGGGCGGCTTCGCCTTTTTGCTCAAAACAATGTATTTCGATCTCGCCCATAACCCGGATAATCATTTTGTCTCTCCTGACCGCAATTATTTATCTATCGCTCGTTGGCGTGAAATGGTGAATTCGCGCCAGATAATAAACATACAAGAAGAAACCACAACCACCATTCCGCATAATTGAATAGCCGTTGGCACTTCCGAGAAAAGCAGAAAGCCGAAAATAGCTGCCATCGGGACTTGCAGATAGCGCAAAGAGGCAACCACTACCGCCTCGCTATATCGATAGGCGGTGGTAAAACATAATTGCAAAAGCGAGCTGAACATCCCCAGCGCAACCAGCATTAACAGCTCGTTCAGGCTTGGCAAAACAAACTGTCCGGGCAAAATAAGAACCATCAGGGAAAACACCAAAAACCCGATACTGTTATAGACAAAAGCCACTGTGACAGGCTGATCGCCCTTGCCCAGCTTGCGCAAGGTAATGGCAAGGCCTGCACTGGCCATCGCCCCGAATACCGCAAATAGAACCGCCGGGGTGACTGCTTGCGAAAAGGGATCTGTTAACAACACGATGCCCAGCAAACCGGCAATCACCGCCATCGTGCGATAAATCCCCACTTTTTCTGCCAGCAGCAGGGGCGATGCAAGGGTGATAAACAAAACAGAGGATTGAAAAAGCGCTGTTGCCTGGCCAAGGGGAATATTGCGCACCGATAAAAACCAGAAAGTAATCCCTGCCAGCCCAAACATCACCCGTATGGCCATTGTCCGCCTCTGGGTGATATGCAGCATATCGCGCCCTCGCGCTTGCCAGGCCACCAGCCCCAATATCGGCAGCGAGAACAAATAGCGAAAAAACAGCGTGGAAAGCAGAGTAAGATCGCCTGACAGCATTTTTACAATACCGCCTGTAATGACCCCAAAACATACCGCTGCGAGGGTCAGTAACACCCCCTTAATTTGAACAGATAACGTCATCTAAAATGGTAAAACAGCCTATAAAGCCAATCTGGATAGCCGGTGCAATGCGTATAAAAACCACACAAAGCCTGTGGGAACTAAAATGAAGTTATCGCTAATCTATCATATTGAAGGAAAATGGATATGAAAAAACTTATCTCTGCTTACCTGCTTCTTTTTCTGGCCGCGCCCCTGCCGCTAATGGCAAGCGATATGGTAGAGACCCGCAAGGCCAATTTCAAACAAAATGCCGCCATCCTGAAGGCTGTCCGCGACCAGGTCAGCATGGGCAAATGGCAGGAACTGGCAGATGGTGCCCAAAAAATTGCCGATTGGGCGAATGATATGCCAAATTATTTCCCGGCCAGCGCAACCAGCCGTGGGGCTCTGCCTGCGATTTGGGAAAATTTTGATGATTTCAAGGACAAGGCAAGCGCCAATCATCAGGCAGCCCTTGTGCTACGGGATGCTGCCCTCAGCCAGGATGGCGAGGCGGTAATGGGTGCGGTGCGCATGGTTGGCGGCACATGCAAAAGCTGTCATACCAGCTATAAGGCTAACTAGCTGGCGGGCGGCGCGCCCCTCCTTTTGGGCAAGCCTGATAGGCGGGGGGCAAGCCTAATACAGGGCAGGTTGTAACAATATCGGTAATTGAGCGGCAATAAGGATAACTCCCAGCCCCAGAAGCCCCAGCATATTGTGACGATAGGAAATAAATCCGCTATCGCCTGTCTGGCCTTTATGCCGGCCTGTCACCATCGCCGGAACAAGGTTTTTTTTCAGCCTGAAATAATAGACCACCATGGCCAGTAAATGCAAAAATATTCCCAGAAATAGAAATTTTTCAGCGATGGAATGCACGGTTTCAGCGTTAGGCGATGCGCCGGGCATCAGCACCACAAACGGCCCTTCAAACAATACATCATCTGTTGAAAATGCGCCGGAAACGCTCATCACCAGACATATTCCCAGCAGATATAATACCGCATAGCCGCCAAGGGCGGAATGGCCTGCCCGTTTATCTGCCTTTCCCTGCTTTATTTGCTTTATTATCTCTATAACTTCAGGAATGGGACGGATAAAACGGGCAAAGCGGGCAGTCTGGCTGCCACTAAATCCCCATATCAGGCGAAACAGAACCAGACCCATTACCGCCATGCCAAAATGTTGATGAATGCTCAGCACGCCGGCTTTGGCAGAACCGATCGCCCCAAATACAGAAATCACCAGCAACCAGTGAAACAGGCGTAAAGGCAAATCCCACACCAGATGGGTATCTGATTTATGCGTATCGGACATATCTGTTATCCTTTGTTTATTCATACGTTTTTCCAGGATGCATTTTTCCAGGCTGCGTTTTTCTAGGCTGGTCGTTTTTGACAATTTCGCCTAAGCTGACAGCTATTATGTCAGATATCATAATTACTAAATCATCTAAAGTCCCGCGCGCCCTGTCTGCGGCACTGGAAGCGCTGGATAGCCTTGATGCAGACTTCTGCGATGCCAGAGCGCAATGGGGCAATCCCCCGGACAGGTTCCAGGAAGCCGGATTTCCGGCTCTGGTGCGTATTATTCTTGGCCAGCAAATATCCAGAGCGGTTGCCCAAACCCTGTGGTCACGTCTGGCCGAACAGCAATGGCAATCCGCACAAGCCCTTGCCCGTCTGGAGTATGCCGATTTGCAAGCACAAGGCCTGTCACGCCGGAAATCGGAATATATTATCGACCTTGCCCGCGCAGAGGCAGAAGGCAGACTAGACCTCAATCAATTGGCCACACAGCCAGCAGATATCTTTACCAAAACCCTGATAGCCTATCGCGGTATAGGCGGCTGGACTATCAGCAATTACCGACTATTTTGTCTGGCAGATCTGGATGCCTGGCCGGGAAATGATCTGGCGCTGATGGAAGCGGTCAAGCGGCTGAAAAACTTGCCCGGCCGCCCTTCCCATGCAGAAATGGATAATTTTGCTCTTCTCTGGCAGCCCTATCGCGGGGCGGCCGCTCTTATGCTGTGGCATCTTTATGCCTGTCTGGTGCGCGATAGCCGGCCAATGGGATAGCCCGGCAACAGCCAAACTAGCCAAATAAATCTGCTTGCGGCGGGCTGGCCGGTTTTGCCTCGCTATAGGGGGCGACCAAACCGGCATTATCATTTTTAATATTGCCGACATCCGGATGCACGCGGTAGGCGTTAAAATAATGGGCAGAGGGCGGAACAAGACAGCTTTTTGCCTGTTCAGCATTGCCTGTCAGCCAGACAGACCAATGGCTTGCCGGTAGTACAAGCGGACAGCGATGATGCAAATCCTGCAAGCTGCCATCGGCATCTGTTGTCATAATGACAAATTGTGCCGACTGCCCTTTGGGGGTGTCAAAACAAAGACCCGCCATCGCCATCACACGTCCATCCTGAAGCTGGATATGCCAGGGCTGGCGCGGGGCAGACCATTCGAACCAGCCACTGGCCACCACCAGACAGCGGCGATAGATAAAGGCCTCTTTAAAGGTCGGCTTTTGCGTTACGGTTTCAGAACGCGCATTAATCAGCCTTTTATGTTGCGGGCCTGCCGGTTTGCCAAATTCGGCCATCTCAGCACCCAGCTCCAGCCCGCGCTGGCGCAGGATAAGGCTGGATTGTGCGGGAGCGATATTCCAGCGCGGTACAAGATTTTGCAACACAGAAACACCAAAACGCTGATGCAGCTCGTCATTATTTGCGGTCAGGCTAAAGCGGCCACACATTTATTACTTTCCTTGATGACTGACAAACAAACAGGATTAACCTTTCTCTTCTTGGCTATCTATTTGCAGTTTCTTGCTCTATTTATATCTCGGGGGTACATTAACAGGCGCTGGCTGCCACTATTGATGACAGGATATATTTACTGAAAAAAGCATAACTGTTCTGACCCGCCACTGCCAGCATTTGTTGATGCCCGAAATTTCCTGATAAAAGCAACAGATATAAAATGATGTCTATCACCGCTATTACAGATGCCAGCCTGACAGAGGCCGCTGCCTGCCTTAAAAAAGGCGGATTGGTCGCCTTTCCAACAGAAACCGTCTATGGGCTGGGGGCAATCGCCACAGATGATAGCGCTGTTGTAAAAATTTTTGCCGCCAAGAACCGGCCGCAATTCAACCCGCTTATCAGCCATTTTGCCGATAAAGATAGCGCGCTAAAAGCAGGGCGGCCAAATAAAATTGCCGAAAAACTGGCTGTCCATTTCTGGCCTGGCCCTTTGACCCTGATCCTTGAGCGCCCGGCAGATAGCCCGATTAGCCTGTTGGCATCTGCTGGCAGTGACAGCCTGGCGGTGCGCGTACCTGGCCATGCGGATGCCTTGCGCCTGTTGGGGCGTGTTGGCCTGCCGGTTGTTGCCCCTTCTGCCAATCGAAGCGGGCGTATCAGCCCGTCTGAAGCCCGGCATGTAGCAGACGGGCTGGGCGATAAATGTGATATTATTCTGGATGGCGGCAGGTGCCAGCGCGGCCTGGAATCAACGGTTATTGATTGCCGCGGAAACAGCCCCCTTTTGCTGCGGCCAGGGCCCATCACCCTGGAGCAGATTTATACAGAAACCGACTTGGACGTTGCCGCCCCTGCCAACCCGCCGGACAGAAATACAGCACCGCTGGTCGCCCCTGGCCAATTGGCCAGCCATTATGCCCCGTCTGCCAGGGTCAGGCTAAATGCGGCAGATATCCGCGAAGATGAGATATTTGTCGGGTTTGGTGCCTTGCCAAAAGGGGTAATTTCGGAATTTAACCTGTCCCCTGACGGGGATTTGCACGAGGCAGCCGCACGGCTTTTTGCCCTTATGCATTTAGCTGATAAAAGGGGCGTGAAATCTATTGCCTTTGCCCCTGTCCCCATGTCAGGATTAGGCCTTGCGATAAATGATCGCCTTGCCCGGGCAGCTGCACCACGGATGCCTGAATAGCGTTGTTTCAAAAATGTTTATCGTCTGAAAACAGCCGATTAAACAGTTTTTATGATGAGTGATGAAGATGAACAATATACAACATTTTAATGATTTGCTGGATGAAAAAGATATCCTTAGCCTGGCAGATGACAAAGCCCCTTTCCTGCAAGACTGGCGCGGCAATTACACAGGCGATGCCGAAGCGGTATTATTTCCGCGCAATACCGAACAGGTCAGCGCGATTATGCGCCGTGCCTATGAGCAAGGCATTATCATTGTGCCGCAAGGGGGCAATACCGGCCTTGTGGGGGGCGGTATCCCCGATAATACCGGCCGGGCATTTGTGCTGTCCCTCTCGCGGATGAACAAGGTGCGCGCCTTTTCAGAGGCTAATCGCTCGATGGTGGTCGAAGCGGGCTGTATTTTACAGGATTTGCATAAATTGGCCGAAGAGCATGATTTATATTTCCCGTTAAATCTGGCCGCCAAGGGCAGCTGTACCATCGGCGGTAATCTGTCCACCAATGCGGGCGGGGTAAATGTGGTGCGCTATGGCAATACGCGCGACCTCTGCCTGGGGATAGAAGTGGTGTTATGTGACGGGCGGGTGATGGATTTGCTCTCTCCTCTGCGCAAAGATAATACCGGCTATGATTTAAAACAATTATTTATTGGCGGCGAAGGCACGCTGGGGATTATAACCGCCGCATCGATGAAATTATTTTCCCTGCCCAAGGCACGGGCCACTGCACTGGCAGCTATTCCGGATATTGCGACAGGCGTGGAACTGCTTGGCAAGCTGCAAAGTGCCAGTGGCGAGCAGGTAGAGGCCTTTGAAATTATGCCAAAAACCTTGCTGGATGTGGTGCTGAAACAATTTCCGGATATTGTGCGCCCCCTCGACCCCATTCCCGATTTTATGATCCTGATGGAAATTGCCAGCTCGGATGCGCGTGACGGGACAGAAGATGAGGCAGGACGCATACCGATTTTGGAAACATTGGAAGAATTTCTGGCAGACAGTTTTGAAGCTGGCCTGATAACCGATGCCACCATGGCCCGCAATGAAACCCAGCGCCAGCAATTATGGGATATCCGCGAACACGCCCCGGAATCCACCAAACGGGAATCAAACCCGGTTAATTCGGATATTTCGGTAACCCGCGCTGATTTACAGCGTTTTTACGATTTCGCTGTAGAAGAGGTAAAAAAAGTTTGCCCCGAAAGCCGTATTTGTAGCTATGGCCATCTGGGCGATGGTAATCTGCATTTCAATATCATCGAAAAAGAGGGCGGAGACCCGGACTGGCAGGCAAAAAAAGAGCCGTTAAAAGCAGCTATCTATATCGCGCTGGCAAAGGTGAAGGGCTCAATTAGTGCCGAGCATGGTATCGGGGTGATGAAGTTTGACCAACTAAAACAGGTTAAAGACCCTGTCGCCCTATCTTTAATGTCGCAGATAAAACATCTGCTCGACCCTAAAGCTATTCTAAACCCTGGTAAGGTCATCGATTAAAGAAGGGGCGTCTTTTGCACCTGATATTCAGACCTCACCAGCTTTTAAACAGGAGGCTGAGGTGACCATAACGACAAGTGACAAAAGACAAATCCAACAGATACTCTCTTTCTGGTTTGAGGAGATTACTCCCGAACACTGGTTTACCAAGAGCGATGATTTTGACCAGCTTTTGCGTGACCAGTTTGAAGGGTTGGTCATACAAGGGCTAAATGGCCAGCTCGATAGATGGGCAGCAGAAAAACAAGGGTGCCTTGCCCTTATACTGTTACTGGATCAGATGACCCGTAATATCTATCGCGATACGCCAAAAGCCTTTGCCGGAGACGAGATAGCCCTGGCACTTTCGCTTCGGGCGGTGGCACAAAAATGGGTAGAAGAAGAAGAAATGGAAGCAAAACGGCAATTTTTCCTGATGCCAATGATGCATTCAGAAGATATCGACATTCAGGAAAAATCCCTGCCGCTTTTCAGCGCCCATACATCCGGGCGCACCTATGATTATGCCGCTCGCCACCGCGATATCGTCGCCCGTTTTGGCCATTTTCCGCATCGAAACGCGATTTTAGGCCGGCCATCCAGTGCAGAGGAAATAGCCTTCCTGGCAGAGCCCAATTCCTCTTTCTAATGCTTTAACCGCTATCGTTTTTAGCCAGATTTTTGGCCCGATTTTTGGCCCGATTTTTAGCCTGATTTTTAGTGGGCTTTTTGGCGTATTTCCTGTAATTTTTGCCATACTTTTTGCGCCGGTAATTCAGATAATTCTGCCTGATAGAGATAATCGGCATATTTGCCTGTCGGGGCAGACATATCCGGGTCGGTATCTGCGCCCATCACCATAAGGGTCGGCCGGTTTGTCCGCGCCCCTAAAAATACCGGCCCTGTATCATTGCCAAGGATAAATTCAGCCCCCCCCATCAGCCTGGCCAGATAGGCAATACTGGTCTGGCCGGTCAAATCTATTGCCTCGGGGCACTCTGCCTTTATGGCGGCATTTACCTCTTTATCCTCTGCTGTACCGCATAAAAGGGGGGGGATGGATTGCGCCAGACTGTATCTGGCAATCGCAGCAAAGCGGGCGGAAGGCCATCTTTTAGACGGTTTTGCCCTGGATGAACCTGCCACAAAAATACAATATCGCGCCGGGATAGAATATCGCGCTGGTAAGGATATTTCCTGTTCCATCGGGGCATCTGCCAGAAAATCCAGATTGCCGATATGCTCACCCGCGCCCGCCATCTGCGCCGCTATCATCATCCGGGTGCGGTTATTAACACCGGTAAAATCCGGCATCGGGTCAGAACAGCCGGCTGCTGTGCCAAACCACCTTGCCTTTGGCCGCATTAATCTGAAATAGGCTGCGGTGCGTGAAGAGCATTGCAGGTCAATTATGCCCTCAAAGGGACGCTTGAATAATTTTGCCAGACGCAGGCTGTTTTGAAGATGCCATATCGGTTTGCGCGGGTCTGTTACCACTTCATCAAACCAGCCGGACGCCGCCAGAAGAGGGGCAAAAGCCGGCGCGGTCAGCAAGTTTATTCGGGCATGGGGAAAAGATCGGCGCAGGCTTTCAAACGCATCTATCGCCTGAATAATATCGCCAAGCGCGCCATGTTTTATCACCAGAATATTTTTCATTGCCATCTAGTGCCTTTATCGGGGCCAGTGCCTTTATCGGGACGAGTATTTTTTAAAAACATTTCACGGCTCATTTCCCCCCCCCTTGCCCGCATGACCCGTCATAGACTTGTTTTCAGATTATGGCTAGTGTAAGCCAAGCGCAATAAAAACAGACGCGCCCGTAACCACACTTTTGGAAAAACCTTATATATGCCGCCTGCCTATCCGAAAACAGATATCCTGCTTGCCTATAAAGAGGTGATGACACAAGAAAATGCCGGAGCGGTTTCAAAGGTTGTGGCAAATCTATGGAAATATTCTGGCCACCGCGACGCGCTGACAGTCTTTGGCGTGCCTATCAGCGATGCCCCTCTGGATAATGTAAATTTTCACCCCCTGCCGATACGTATGCCCTGGCTTTACGGCAAAAATCGGGGTTTTTTAAAAGCCTATCTGGCGCATCTGAAAAACCATCCCTTGCGCACACCTGAGCTGGTGGAAATTCATAGCCGCTGCCATCTGGCAAGAGAGATGAAAATCGCCCGCCCGGATTTGGCGGTCAGCCTGTATATGCATAATGATGCCCGCATGATGCGCGGCGGCAAAACCATCAAGGAGCGGGTCTGGCTGATAGAAAATCTGGACGCTATTTTATTCGTATCCGATTATTTGAAGCAGGCGTTTATCCGCGACCTGCCCGCCGACAGGCTGGCATCTGATATATCGGCAAAATGTCATGTTATCGGTAATGAATTGACCCGATCCGCAAAAAAACGCCCCATTAAGAAAAAAACCATTATCCTGGCAGGGCGCATGGTAGCCGAAAAAGGCATTTTAGAGGCCTGTCAGGCAGCCGCACGTATCCTGCCCGATTTCCCGGACTGGCATTTACATATTGTCGGCGGCCGGCATTTTCAAAAATCGGCTTTATCGGCTTATGAGCAATCTGTGCAAGACGCCTTGCTGGCTATCCGCAACCAATCTACCCGGCATGGGTTTATGAAGGGGGCAGATCTGGCTATTTTGCAAGCCGAGGCCAGTATCGCCCTTGTTCCCTCTCTTTGGGATGACCCTGCCCCATTGGCGGTTCTGGAAGCCCTGTTGCATGGCTGTGCCTTGCTTACCACGGATAAGGGCGGCATCCCGGAAACCGCAACCGGCAGGGCAGAGATAGCTGCTATCGACCATCTCGATATCGCTTCTGATAGGGACAGGGAAAAAATAATCGATATATTTGCACAGAAATTGCAAGAACTGCTTGCCCATCCTGAAGCGGTTCGCCAGCTTCAGGACAAGGCATGGCATGATTTTCCTTATGATGCGAGGAATATGGCCGTTAATGCAGACAAATACAGGCTTTGCGTGAAGTCCTGATTTACATCTGCCTCTAATTAAGGTAGGGCTTGTAAGGCAATTTTATGCAAAAGAAGCTAAAAAAATATATTGGTGATCGATGGCACTGCCTATGGAATTTTTGAAACGCTCTATAAAGGCAATTTGGATTTTTCCTGTACTGGTACTGCTTGCCGGGCCCGGCCAGCTAAAGGCGCAGGATAACAGCCCGGTTGATTTCGAAGCAGATAGCGTCACCGTTAATCAGCAAGACGATACGATGGTAGCCACGGGTAATGTAACCATCATTCAGAATAATGAAACATTGCGCGCAGATGAGGTGATTTATAACCCCTCTAGCGAAACCGCCCGCGCGATTGGAAATGTGGTGATAACCACCCTTGACGGGGTGACCCATTATTCAGATGAAATGACGCTGGATGAAAATTTCACCCATGCGATTGCCAGACCCTTATTAACAAAGCTGGGTGATGGGACACGTTTTACGGCCGATAGTGGCGAGTACACGCAAAATAAGCGTACTGTCTTTGACCGCAGCATTTTTTCCCCTTGTAAATGTAATTATGATGAGGGGGAAAGCCCGATTTGGGATTTGCGTGCCTCGCGCAGTATTCATGATGTCGAAAGCCGCACCATATCCCATCAGAATGTGACCATGCGGATTTTTGGATTGCCGGTATTCTACCTGCCCATTCTGGCCCATCCTGACCAAACGGTTCAGCGCCAAAGCGGTTTTTTAGCCCCCGATATTGCCTATTCCAATGACCGGGGCATGACCGTCACTGCCCCGTATTACCATGTTATAAGCCCGACCAGTGATGTCGAGTTGCAGCCCACAAACTTTCAATTCAGAGGGCAAGGGCTGAAAACCCTTTATCGCCAGAGATGGGACACATCCGAGCTGGATGCCACCATCTATACCGCCAACATTGAAACCTTTAAAAAGAGGCGCGAGATGGTCGCGGCGACCGATACACGCTTTTCAACAAAGCTGGAAGATGGCTGGAAAATGCAGATGCGGCTCTTCCGCACCTCTCAGGATACGTTTTTGCGCCGCTATCGCTATGAGGCAGAACAGCGTCTGGATAGCTATATCCAGGCAGAGAAAATCAGCGATGATCGGTACTACCTTGTAAAGGCCTCTGATATTCAGGGCCTGCGCGAAACAGATACGCCCGTTAAAGAGCCGGTCATTCTGCCCTATATCTATTATGAAAAAATCTCCGACGGGCCTTATGCAAACCAGACCATCCGCCGGGAATTATCCGCTTTGCAGCTGGATAATGATGAGGGCCATGATATGGTGCGCTGGACAGGGTTGCTGGGCACACGCTATCAGCATAAGGCCAATGGCCATATCCTGACAGCCACAGGCGATCTGCTGGGAAGCTATCATGATATCCACGCCAATAATAGCGGCGATGGCGCGTTAAACGAGCTGGGCCAGGCACAAATTATTGTGACAGGTGAATGGCAATATCCGATTGGGGTTACCTATGGAAGCGAGGAAAAAGCATCGGCTATTTTATCGCCAAAGGTAAAGCTGACCGCGATTGAAGGCAGTGACAGAACCGCCCATATCCCCAATCGTGATGCAGCTGATTTTCGCCTGGATGAAGCCAATATGTTTCTTGCCAACCGCTTTCAGGGGCGCGATTTTATCCTGCCAGGCAGCCATTTGGCGGCCGGGCTTTCAGGGGTAACCGAACACCCGCTTCTGGGGGATGTCAGCGGCTTTATCGGCCTGTCCTATCGCACAACCGGCACCTCGCCTACCAGCATTACCAGTGACAGCCGCGAGGCCTATTCTGACTATGTTACCAGCCTGGCTGTCTATACGCCTTTTAATCTGACCCTGTCCTGGTCCGGGCGGGCAGATCGCAAAACATTCGAGCTGAATGAATCGCGTACCAATGCGATTTATAGCACAGCTGGTACCTTGCTTGAGCTATCGCATACACAAATCGCAAAAAGCTATTTTGTTGGCGGTATCGAGGATAGAGAAGAAGCGACTATTAATTTTACCCAGAATCTGGGGGGCGGGCTGTCTGTGACCGCAGAACAGGTATGGAATCTCTCCGATGGGCAAAGCAAGAAAGACCAGTCTATTTTATCTCTGGGCTGGGCAGGCGGTTTCCAGGATTGTGTCGGCCTATCGCTTGAATATAAGCGCGATCCCTATGCAGACCGCGATATTAAAAAGGTTAGCGAGCTGCAATTGCGCCTATCTTTCAAATATCTCGGCTCTATAAGTAAATAAGCGGACAGCGCTGAAAAAATCCTGTCTGTTTTGACAGCCATTGCCCTATTCATCGGAAATCAGCCTTTTGGACAAAGAAATGGTGGCATCGCGCCCATAGTCCAGCTTTTCATAAAAAGCCTGTACGTCCAGATTATCCGCACGAACCAGCAAATTCAGCTTTGGACAGCCTGCCGCGATTAAATCTGTCTCTATCCGTGCCATTATAAGCCGCCCAACCCCCTTATGCCGGCAATCCGGGTCAACGCCCAGATAATTGACCGACCCGCGGTGACCATCATAGCCCGCCATCGCCGCCGCGATAATAGCCCCTTCATATTCGGCTATCCAGAACCAGCTATGGCCGCCTGTTGCCATCTCGGCCAGCTTGCGCGCAATATCTTTTTGCGGATCGTTCCAGGGGCGCAACAGCCCTGCTTTGTCCCACAGCGCGATAACCGCCGCGCTGTCGCTCTTCTCAAAGGGACGCAGAGTAATATCATTTTTCATCGCAGAGCCTCTTTAATTACCCCTACCCCGGCAGGGTCTTGCCAGAAATAGTCTTCACCCTTTTTTAAAATCTTGACTAGTCCTTAAATAGCCAATCCCATAGCCAATTTAAATTCTTAAAAAGGCCATCCCAGCCACGCTTTGTTGTCGCTGTTACATTTGACCAAGACGGCAGGGGAATATCCGCCGACCTTGCAGATTCATATGCTGTCTTTGGCGATTTAATAACCTTCCCAATCACCGTATCTTTATCTGGCACTTTTAGCCCGCAAGTCATCTCTGCATCAATATCCGCATCCCTATCCAAAAGACGATTGAGCTCTTCTAAATCTTTCATAGTGGCACAGGCATCTTTAATCTCTAATCCTGTAATGGTGATTGTAGTAGCCACACCAATAAAGGGAATAGCCTCAGCAGGTATGCTTGCAACACTACGAACGACACTTCGGCCGGTTCGTATACCAATCTTCCTGGTCAACCCGCCAACCTGTTTTTTGGTCTTTGTAATCTTTTTATTCAACTCGCCAACCTGTTTCTGGCTTGCGGCCAGCTTGGCTTTACTATCCGCCAGATCCGTAACGATAGACGTGATACCGGTAACCGCACTGACTGTCTTGCTCAGCACTATAGCCCCTGCGGACCAGGCAAACATGGTGACATTAATAAAAAGAGAGCCAATAAACAGTAGCGTAAAAACCAGCCGCCAAACAGAGCTAAAAATAAACAAGACTGATTTCACAATAACCATGAGCAGTCCTGAAACAGACGTAAAAAGCGATGAGGCAGATTTCATAATCAAATTTCCCTATATGTTCTCCCTTGCATCCCCGGGGCTGGATAAGGCCCGCACGAGGCCGGAAACAGCGCTGTGCCATAACCGGGAGGTGATTTCAGTTAAGCGCAAAAAAAAGCATATACCCGTTAAGATTTTAGGCCTAGCCACGGCTGAGACAGGCGCTGCCAGCTGTTCCATAACAGGCCTTCCCCCTTTTTTTAAAGATGGCAGGGCTATTCTGCCTCTTCCTGCCTGGACTAAATTCCTGTCCTTATTTTCAATCTTAAAAAAGGGTGCTAGGCTAAACACTAATAAATCCTATTCTAATAAAAGGGTGTGAGGGAGGATAGATAGATGGCGTCAGGTTTCGGGTGTTTGTGCAGCTATTTACAGCGCCGCTCAGTTGGATCAACAATGATATTTATGGTGTTGACCGCTATGTTCACCCTGCCTGCCCATGCGCTGGAAGGCACGCTAAATTGCGAGATTCAGAACCAGAATCTGTTAGAAATCAATGATGGGGTGGCTAACCAGTATAAGGGCTATAAAGATGATTTGGTCGTTGGCGACCGGATACTTTTTTATTATGGGCTAAAAGATGGCCAGACCTTTTATTTCAGAAGCAGTGAAGACCCCGCCAAATCGGAATTCTGGGCGGATTTTGAAATAGGCCTCGCCAATGCGATGCTGTTCTCGCAAAACGAGGTTTTTATCAATGGCATTGAATATAATGAAGACCCTTTCCTGTCCAAGCAATTTGCGATGAGCGCGGATAGTTTTGACCTCGGATTTATTTTTGGTGAGGGCGGCTTTAAATTCAAACGATATTACAAAAGCGACTGGATGGGCGCCTATACCTATATAAACAGCCCCTTTACCATTCATTCCTATACATTGGATTGCCGCCATATAACCGATTCAGCCTGGCGCGAAATCCATAGCGAAATCCGCACAAGATTAACAAAATAAAGATAAGGGTTTGTCTGCGAGGGATCTGTGGCAGGATAGCGGGTCAGCGATGTTCGCGCGGCGCGCGCCCCTTATAATTTGCTGCACATAGTAACCGCGCGGTTCAGGGCCGCCTTAACGCCCTCATTGCTCCAGCTATTATGCGGAATATCAAAATAATCGGTGATTTTCAGCTCGGGGCTATCTTTATATTCCATGCTGATGGGGTTTTTTTTGGCCAAAATAGCTTGCAATTCTGCAATGCTGGCCCAGCCCATATCAATGACAGCGCGATGCCCCATTAAAAAGGGGGAGGTATAAATAATTTTCACCACCACCTCACCGCCCATAAAATCGGTAGGGACATAGCGGCCTTGCAGCTGTTCTATTTCCGGATGGTCGGTATAGCTATAGACAAAGGTCAGCAGATTGCCTTTCTTGCAATGGCCTTTTACCAGCCGGACATGCAGCCCATCACCATGTGTTACCTGCCCGTTAACGCTGGCATGAACCGCATCTTCCAGAACAAGATTTACCCCCCATTTATCGTCCACCGGCTCTTCTGCGACCAGCTCGGCAACGGCGGCGGCAGGGAAAATCAGACCCGTATATAAAAGAGAGAACAGAATTTTTCTTAACAGCATGATGGTATCATTAATCAGAATTGTGTTCTTGGAAAGGCAGGGGGGAGGAAATAATAGCTTGCTGAAAGCAGAGGTAAAACCCCGCCCTATTTGGGCAATGGACTAGTTTTCATAACATTTGCCAAAGGTAAGTGTATTGCCGAAATTACCGCTATAAAAGACATTAAATACCAGCTCCTCCAAATCAAGATGCAATAGCATGACCTGATCTGCCTGTACCTTTTCAAACCCCAAAACAGCGCTTCTGTCTTGTTCAATTATTCGGTAAGTGCTGTCCCATTTCTGGTTATGCTCGGAATAAATATAGCGAAGGGTCTCTTGCTGGTAGTCAACAATAATGGTGGGAAAAATAATTTTATATTCCTTGATATCCAGCGTTTTCTGATTGCCGGAAACACGTTTGCCCTCGCAAGTAAAAACGCTATTTGCAAAGCTGTTAAAGGGCAGAAAAAGTGCCAAAAATATCACAAAAAACATATTTCTCATTGAAATGTCCCCTCTTCACCTGACATTCAAAAAGCACGCGATAACATCACCCCGCACCCCCAGCATAGCAAATTGGGGATAGGGGTTACAATTCACTTAATAACAAAGAGGAAGGGGGGGCGGCCGCTTTGCCCTTTTGCAGGCGGAAGCCTGTTACAGAGTGAGGACTGGATACAGGAAAACTGTTCCACGGTTAATGGTGCTGCCAGATTGCGGGGTTGGTCATGTACTATTTTAAGACAATCAAAACAAATAAAAGAGTTTTATCGTGCTATATGTGATTGATGAAATTTTTGATATGCACGGATTATCACCATAAATCGGGTTTAGATAGTGCGGTAACACACTCAAACTTGATTGGTTCTTCAGGCAAAGCAGTGTCATTCAACATCATACCTGTCCATCCGACCGGATACTGCAATGGGTATGGTGGCACGAATGAGCGTCCAACTTCTTCTTTGAACCCGAACCTTTCGCAGTAAGAAGGGTCTCCATAAACCAATAGAGCATCGGCGTCTTCTTTAGTAAGCAAATCTATTCCGCTGTTAATCAGATTGGAGCCAACACCTTGTTTTTGATGTTCTGGAGATACAGCAAGTGGCGCAAGAATGTATCCAGAGAAACCAGAGCCGGGTTTCAAGAATATTGGACTGCAGGACACATAACCAATTACGTGATTATCAACCTCAGCAACTAATGACCTGATTGAAGGACTCGTGGTTTCTTTGGAAAGGTCAGCAGCAAGGTTCATGATAACTTTATTTTCTTCATCAGAAAACGCCGTTTCAATAACCTTCTGAATTGACGCCAAATCTGTTTCTTGAGCGAGCCTGATAGTTATCATTTTCATCCACTGTAATCAGCGTGTTTGGCAGATACATTCTTGAATTCTCTATT
>JAURQT010000134.1 GCA_030835985.1 Alphaproteobacteria bacterium | reverse complement strand
CCGCGCCATCTGGTCAGTAACTGATAGCCGGCCATACAGACAATAAAAGTCGTGACCATCATCACACAAAGGCTTTTCCACCAAAGGACAGCTTCATGGAACAGATCCTGGCCAAAGGTCGCCCCGATCATGACAGAAAGCCCCAATATCACCGGAATATGAAACCATCTTGCCACCCCTAAATAGGGCTGTATCGGGCGCACCAGCCCGCCTGCAAGCCAGACCCCGAATAAGCTGCCCATTAAATAGGGAGCGGGCATATTCACTTGAAAAAACAGCCAGCCACTGGAAAGCGCCAATGCAAAGGTAATGCCCATCTTTACAGCGTCTTTTCGAATGTCATTTAAGCGTGGCAGGAAAGGCATTCTGGCATTAATCCACTAAAGAGGCATTCTGTGTAAGGGTACAGATAAAAAAGGGAAACCGATTTAAGTTGTTATAAAATATATAAAGATGGCATGGCTGGAAGAATATTTTATTTTTATATGGGAAAGAGATAATAAAGCAATGGCTCTTTTCCTGTCCTGCCGGACTTGCCGGGGCAAAGGAAAATCAGTCGGGCCATCTTTATGCCAGTTATCTTTATCATTGACCGGCAAGCGGGCCTTCAGGCAGTTTGAGCATAGAGCCTTTTATCTTCTGCTCTCTTTCCTTTGTGGCGGCGGTTTATGCTTACTATTCTTGTACAAAATATTTTGCCGGTATTTTCCGTTTTATTTCTGGGTTTTATTTTGGGAAAATATCAGATGTTTTCGCGCGCAGAGGCGGCCACCCTTAACCGTTTTGCCTTTATGGTATTACAGCCGACCCTGATATTTTCCCTGCTCAGTCAGGCAGATTTATCGGCCTTTCACTATCTGGCGGTGGCAAGCTATGGAGCAGGGCAAGCGATTATTTTTACCCTGTCCTATCTGTTGTGCCGATTTGTGCTGCGCCATGATGTCATGGAAAGCTGGCTTTTGGCGATGGCGATGATTTTTGTCAATTCCCTGCTCTATATCTGGCCGATTTCAATGCTGATTTATGGCGAGGCAGGCAATATTCCGATTGTGGCGATTGTGGCCTGGGATGCATCGATTGTCTTTGCCTTTTTTGTCATTTCATCGGACTTGCTGGCGCATAAAAAGGCAACGATAGGGGCGTCTGTTAAGCGGCTTGCCAAAAACCCTGTCCTGCTGACCATTATCTTTGCGATAGGGTTTAATCTGGCAGGTCTGTCTGTTATCGCGCCTGTTAAAACCGCGCTTGGTTTTATCAGCGTATCTACCGCGCCTATTACCCTGTTTGCGATGGGGGTCATATTATCCGGGACAGCCCTGATGCCCTCGCGCACGGTGTTTGTGTTATCGGGGATAAAATTATTTGCCCTGCCCATGCTGGTGGCCGGGCTGTTATTATTTGGCGACTGGCCAGCAGACTGGCAGCAATTAATGGTGCTAAATGCGGCTGGCCCGGCAGGGGCGATGCCCTTTGCGATAGCCATGCTATATGGCATCAGCACCGACCGGATCGCCCCGATTATTATCTGGACATCCTCTTTATCGCTATTCACGCTGGCCTGGCTGGCTTGAACAACAAAAACAAAAAGATTCTAGCCCGGTTTATATTTTGATCCCGTTGCCAGGCGAGGCGGCTTTAGCTGGTTTAAATCGCATTGCACATCCAGCATGGCAGAAAAATCTTCCCCGCCAAAGCCGCGCGAACGTGCCAGGCTGAAGGCCTCTCTGGCAGCGGCTGCCATCGGCATGGAAACGCGCTGGCTATTGGCGGCCTCTACCACCAGGCTGAGGTCTTTATGGGCAAGATCAATGGTAAAGCCCGGGGCTTTATCATCGCTTAGTATTTTTGCTGGCCAGGCAATTTTCAACTGGCCATTTACGGCTGTTGTGCCATAGAGAACATCAAGCGTGCTATCCAGATCAAGGCCAAATCCGCTGGCCAGAGATAGGGCTTCGGCATTCATCTGGCAATAGGAAATCGCCAGGAAATTATTTACCAGCTTGGTGCGCGTGCCGGCTCCTTGTGCCCCGCAATGATAAATATCACTGCCCATTAATTCCAGCAAAGGCAAGACGCGCTGATAGCCATCCTTGCTGCCCCCTACCATAAACAGGGATTGGCCGTTATCTGCGTGCGAGGCAAGTCGGCCGACCGGGGCATCGACAAACTCCACGCCCTTTTCGACACAGCTTGTAGCAATGAAATCGGTGGTTTCCGGGCTAACCGTGCTCATATCCATAATCAGCTGTCCTGATTTTGCAGTTGATAAAAGCGCCTCTGCGCCCGTAGCTATTACCTCGCGCACGATGGCAGAATTTGGCAGCATGGTGATGATAATATCGGATTGTGCGACTATTTCGGCAATAGAGCTGCATTTGTGTCCGCCATTGGCGATAGCGGCCTGTAATTGGCTGGCGACGACATCATAGCAAAAGACGCTATAGCCGCCCTTGATGATGTTGCTGGCCATAGGCAGACCCATGCGTCCCAGCCCGATAAATCCGATTTTTTCCATTTTTTCTTCCCTCGGCTTTTTTGATGTTAGGCACTTATTTTTTTATCATGCTATGGGCAGAGGCCAGAGGAAAGAGGATTTTTTAAGTTGACTTATTGGCCATAGGGTCAAATCATTTTAGCCTCGGATAATCGGGCAAAAAATACGGAGGTGGGAATGCTGGATCTGGCAGGGCGCGTATCAATTTATCAGCCGGAACAAGAAGGGCTGATTTTTCCGAAAATTCCGGAAAACCAGACCATAGAAGAAGAAAGACAATATCGAAAAGAACGGCTGGTTGCCGCGTGCCGTGCCTTTGCTTTGCAAAAATTCGATTACGGTTTTGCTGGCCATTTGACCGTGCGCGATCCCGAACATCCCGAATTATACTGGACCAACCCGATGTGTGTGCATTTTGATAAGGTAAAATTGTCCAATCTGATATTGGTTGATCATGATGGCAAGGTGATCAAGGGGGATTATGCGGTCAATCGCGCTGGTTTTGTCTTGCATGCCAATGTCCATGAAGCCCATCCCGATATTATTGCCATGTGTCATGCCCATACTACCTATGGCACCGCTTGGGCGGCAACGGGTCGGCCGATTGAGCCAATTACACAAGATGCCTGTGCCTTTTATGAAGATCATGTCGTTATCGGCGATGAAGCCGGAGCGGTTGCGGTAGAAAATCACGCAGGCTCGAATGTCGCACAAGCCTTTAAAGGGGTAAAGGCAGCTTTGCATCAAAATCACGGCCTGTTAACCGCCAGCCGTCATAGTATTGATGCGGCAGCTTTCTGGTTTATTGCCCTGGAGCGGTGTTGCCAGCAACAGCTGGATATTGCGGCCAGCGGTATTGAGCCGATTTATATTCCCCCCGAACGTGCCCGATATAGCCGGGAACACGTCGGCAGTGACTATATTGGCTGGCTGCATTTCCAGACCATCTGGAACCAGCTGGTCGAAGATGCCCCGGATATGTTTGACTAGCCTTTTTTATCCGGCCAGCCGAACATAAAAAAAACAGATAGCGCCGAGCGGAGGGGGTTTTGCCTGAAACAGGTAGAAAAAACATCCTGTTTTTG
>JAURQT010000133.1 GCA_030835985.1 Alphaproteobacteria bacterium | reverse complement strand
TGCCAAGGCCGATACAAGCGGTTTTTGCTCTTAGTGAATGTGCCATTTTTTACGCCCCCTTCGCTGGCTGAAAGACAATCGCGCGTGTGCCTTCCACTTCCTGGATATCTGCGGTCACCGCCATGCCGATTTGCACCTCATGCGGGTCGATCCCCACCACTCTGGCCATCATGCGCGGCCCTTCTTTTAAGGTTACAAGCGAGATATTATAATCCCCTCCCTGTTCTGCGCGGCGGCTGGTGGCGGTGGTAGCGTAAATCTCGCCCTCGCCGCTGGCTTCTACCCATTCCAGATCAGCTTCCCCATTATGCGGATTAATCATCCGCGGATAAAAGATATACGTCCCATCTGTTGTGGAACGCTGCAGCATAAATTTGCCTTCTTCCAGATAGGCCTCAAAGCGGGCTTCTGGCCCTGCCCCTTCAAATTTTTCGGTCATTTTATGTCTCCCCCTTTTTATTCTGTTTGGTAAATTTAAAAACGCATCATCATTTATTGAGCTGTTCTGCTGCCTGATGATATTCTGTGCGTAACTGGTCGATAAATTCTGCTGCTGGCCGGGTTTTTTCGATCACACCTATGCCCTGCCCTGCGCCCCAAATCTGTTTCCAGGATTTCGGCTTTGACTGGCCGGATGAATAATCCAGGCCGGATTTCGCATCTGGCAGGTTGTCGGGATCCAGCCCTTGTGCGCGAATAGACCCGCGCAAATAATTGCCATGCACGCCGGTAAAATAATCGGTATAAAGGATATCTTCGGCTGCACTATCGATGATCATCCGTTTATATTGGCTATCGGCATGGGCTTCGCTACAGGCAATAAAGGGGCTGCCAATATAGGCCATATCTGCGCCCATCGCCCTGGCGGCCAAAATTGAATGACCTGTAGCAATTGCCCCGGACAACAATAATGGCCCTGCAAACCAGCTTCTGATTTCCTGTATCAGGGCAAAAGGCGATTGCCGGCCGGCATGCCCGCCTGCCCCTGCGGCCACAGCTATCAGCCCATCTGCCCCTTTTTCAATTGCTTTTTGTGCAAAACGATTATGAATAACATCATGCAGAACGATCGCCCCTGCCTGATGGGCAGCGTCATTTACAAATTCCCGCGCCCCAAGAGAGGTAATCCATATTGGCACGCCCCATTTGGCCAATATTTCCACATCACGCTCCAGGCGAGTATTGGATTTATGCACGATAAGGTTCACCGCAAAAGGGGCAGCCGGGCGCTGTGGGTGCGCCTGATTATGCTTATCTAGCCCTTCTGTGATTTCGGCCAGCCAGGCCTCCAGCATGATGGGATCGCCCTCTTCTTCACGCGCGTTCAGGGCAGGAAAGCTGCCAATAATGCCGGCACAGCATTGGGCGATAACCAGCTTTGGATTAGAGATAAGAAACAAGGGCGCACCCACTACCGGTAAAGAGGTTTTTTGAACCAAATCCCGTGCCAGCTGACTAGATAAATGATGTGCGCACATAAAGCTCTATTCCCCTGCTACCTTGCATACCGCCAGCGCATCCAGAGCCACACAGCCATCCGCCATGGCGCGCAAGGGATTAATCTCAAAAGAGGCAAGCTGGTCTTCATGGGCGGCCACAAAGGCAGAGAAGTCCGAGATAGTCCTGGCCACCTCCTCGATATCACAGCTCTTTGCCCCGCGTGCCCCTGTCAAAAGGGGATAAAGTTTCAGCCGCTCCAGCATCGAGCGTGCCGCAGATGGGCTGATAGGTGCGCGCATAAAGGTCACATCCTTTAACAGCTCGGCATGAATACCACCAATCCCGACCATTACCATCGCCCCAAAGATAGGATCGGTTTGTGCGCCCACAATCAAATCCACCCCATCGCCTATCATCGGCGAGAGCATCACCCCGTCTATCTTTGCCTCAGGCGCATATTTACGCGCATTCTCCAATATTTGCTGATAGGCTAAAACGGCCTCTTCTTCACTGCGCAGGTTCAGCATCACCCCGCCAATATCGGTTTTATGCAAGATATCTGCGGACAGGATTTTCATTGCCACCGCCCCGCCAGCACGTCCAAAACCCTGCCGGACATCTGCCTCGGACAAGCAGGTTACATCCTCGACAACCGGCAAGCCAAATGAGGCCAGAGCCGCCTTTGTTTCCTGCTCATTCATGGCCGGTTTCAGCTGTACCGGCTTTGGCAAGGCAGGCGGGCTATCGGTATCTTTTGCCGCAAAGGACTTGCCAAAAAACATCATCGCATTCAGCGCGACCATCGCCCGCGAGGGATCAGAAAAAGTTGGAAATCCATTATCCTGATATTTGCGATGCATATCCTCTTCGGCCAGCATCACATGCAAAAACAGCCGGTCATCATAGCTGGCCATTGTTTCTGTCAGATAGGCCAAAAGCGGCTCGCCCAGAACAGGTGAGCCAGCGACCGATGTCCAGAAACCGACCAGCCCGTCATAACCGCCCTTATCCAGCATCGCCCGGGTAAAGCGCGGCACTAGCGATAAATCATTAAAAAATTGTGCGGTTACATCTACCGGATTAACAGGCGAGGCAAAGGGAACGATTTCTTTCAGCTCTTCCTGGCTTTCTTTTGGCATCGGCGCAACATCCAGGCCGAGCGCATCGGCCGCATCTGCCATTAAAATCCCTGCCCCGCCTGAGATGGTTACCAGACCGACTTTCTTGCCAGCCGGATATATGCGCGGCTTGGCTGCCAGTGCCAAATCGGTCATCTCCTCGGTAGAAGAGACGCGAAACGCGCCATATTGCCGGAAAATGGCATCATAAATCTTGTCTTCACCTGCCAGTGAGGCGGTATGCGAAGCTGCCGCCATCGCCCCGATTTCAGACTGGCCAACCTTGGTGACAATAACCGGCTTGCGATTGGCACGCGCGGCCTCCAATGCCTCTATCATCAACGCGCCATTCTTGACCGATTCCACATAGGCCAGGATGGTATGCACACTTTCATCATTGGCCATTAATTTAATCACTTCGGCAACTTCAATATCGGCTTCATTGCCGGTCGTCACCCAGTGATTAATGCCCAGACCGCGCAAATGACAGGCCATATAAATATGACTGCCATAAGCCCCTGATTGCGAGGCGATACCGACCCCGCCCACCTCTGGCTTGGCTCTGTCAATGGTCGCGGTAAAGGTCGGGAAAAAACAGCTTTGCGCGTTAAACAGCCCCAGACAATTAGGCCCCAATATACGGATGCCTGTCTCCTGGCCTATCTGAACTAATTCCTCTTGCAAGGCACGTCCGCTGTCATCCATTTCTGCAAAGCCGGAAGAAAAGATAAGGGCGGTACGCGCGCCTTTCATCGCGGCTGCACGTACCTGATCAGCGACCATGGTTGATTTAACCGCAATAAGGGCAAAATCAATCTCTTCTGGAATATCGCCTATTCGGGCATAGGCAGGCAGACCCTGTATGGTTTCATTCTTGGGATTTACCGGAAAAATCTGGCCGGTATATCCGTGATTGAGCATATAGGATATAGGCCGCCCGCCAATGCGTGTTGGATTATCAGACGCCCCGATAATCGCCACCCTCTGGGGTGCGGTTAACTGATCAAGCGTGTCATAAGCCTTCATTGTGCGCCAAACCCGACAGAAAGCCCGCCACATACATTCAGGGTCTGGCCTGTTACATACCCCGCTTCATCGGATAAAAAGAAGCTGGTCGCGGCCGCAATATCGGCAGGATCGCCTACCCGCCCAAGCGGTACATTTGTCTCGATCCGGATACGGGCAGGCGTACCCACAGGCTGACCCTGATTAAATAGTTCTGTCGCGATAGGGCCTGGGGCAACCGTATTTGCCGTCACTTGCCAGCGTGCCAGCTCCAGTGCCATGCTGCGCCCCAAACTGGCGACCGCTGCTTTGGCAGGCCCATATAATATGCGGTCTTCCTTGCCAAGCGCGGCGCGCGATCCGATCAGCACAATACGGCCAAATTGCTCGGCCTCGAATATCGGCATCATCAGCTGACAGGTTTGCATCAGGCTAAACAGATTTATCTGCATCAGGCGCTGGAAATCTGCCTGATTGACATCTTCGAGACGGCCAGAGATGAGCAAGCCTGCATTGCCCACAAAACGGGCAGGGCGATGTTTTTCAATAATCTCTTTTAGCTGGTCGCCGGAATCGCTGGAAGTCAGATCAACCCCGTAATGCGTCCAGTCTACACCCTCCGGCACTTTGCTGGACAGGCCGATAACCTCCATACCCTTTGCCTGACAATCTTTTGCAATGGCATG
>JAURQT010000132.1 GCA_030835985.1 Alphaproteobacteria bacterium | reverse complement strand
GCCGTCAACCATCTGGGGCATTTCATACTGGTTAACAGCCTGCTCGATTCCGTTAAAAAGGCCGAACAGGGGCGCATCGTGATGGTCAGCAGCTGTGCCCATAATAGTGCGCAGATGGCCAGCTATTGGCTGCATAATGGCTATGTCACGGTCGAGGGCGAGAAAATGTCAAAATCGCTTGGCAATTTTACCACCGTTGCAGAAGCGCTTTTAGCCCATAGGGGGGAGGCTGTTCGGCTGGGATTGTTATCGACCCATTACCGCGCCCCCTTTGATTATTCTGCCAGCCTGATAAAAAATGCCCAGACCATTTTGGACAAGATGTATCGCGCAGCATCGGGCGTGAACCGTGCGGAATTGATAACACAGCCAGACAAGTTGGATAGCGCCTTTATGGCTGCCCTGATGGATGATTTTAACACCCCATTGGCATTAAGCCGGCTACAGGCATTGGCCAATAAAGCCAATAAAGGGGCAGCAGATGCCGCGCTGCAACTTGCCTCTTGTGCTGATTTGCTGCATCTCTTGGGTGATGAAAACTGGTTTAAAACAGGCGATAGTGACGGGCTGGATGCGGCAGAAATACAAGCTGAGATAGAGGCACGGAATGCTGCACGGGCGGCGCGCGATTTTACCCTTGCGGATGAAATTCGTGACCGCCTGGCCGCAAAGGGTATTCGCCTGCTGGATAGTGCCAGCGGGACAAGCTGGGAAAAAAGCTAGGAAAAAGTTGGGAAAAAAGCTGGGAGAAAAGCTGGCCCTGTCTTTTGGTGATTGCCGTGCCGCCCCGGATTTGCAACGGGGTGTTAAATAGTCTAAGAGAACAAGCGTTATAGCAAAAAATAATAGCCCGAAATAATAGCAAAAAATACGGGCAAGCCTGATAAAAAGGGCGTGCAGATAAATTTGGAAGTGACCATGACCGGCGACAGAATTTGGCTTTTTGATACAACATTGCGCGATGGCGGCCAAACCCGCGGTATTGATTTTACGGTTGCGGACAAGCATTTTATCGCCCGGACGCTGGCCGATTTTGGTCTGGATTATATCGAAGGGGGCTGGCCGGGCGCAAACCCTACCGATGACCAGTTCTTTAGCAAAAAACAGGATTTCGGCACTACCCGGCTGGTGGCCTTTGGCATGACGCGGCGCAGTGGCCGGTCAGCCGAAAATGACCCCGGCCTGAGTGCGATTTTAAATGCCCATTCAGATGCCAGCTGTCTGGTAGGCAAAAGCTGGGATTTTCATGTCACCACTGCCCTCAATGTCTCGCTGGAGGAAAATCTGGCGATGATCACGGAATCTGTTGCCGCTGCCAAAGCGGTAAAACAGGAATCGCTGTTTGATTGTGAGCATTATTTTGATGGCTATAAGGCTAATCCGGACTATGCGCTGGCGTGTGTAAAGGCCGCTATGGCCGGCGGGGCGGACTGGGTCATTTTATGCGATACCAATGGCGGCTGCCTGCCAGAAGAAGTGTTTGATATCGTGGCCGCCACCAAACAGGCTGTACCGGAATGTCGTCTGGGTATTCATTGTCATAATGATACCGGCATGGCGGTTGCCAATACGCTGGCCGCGGTTCGGGCAGGGGCGCGCCATGTACAAGGCACAATAAACGGCCTGGGCGAGCGGTGCGGAAATGCCGATCTGATTACCCTTATTCCAAATTTGATGTTGAAAATGGGGTTTGTGACCAATATTCCGGCAGAAAAGCTGGCTCGCCTGACCAGCCTGTCTCATGCGATAGATGAACGTCTGAACCGGCTGCCAGATGCCCATGCCCCTTATGTGGGCAAGGCGGCCTTTCCCGATAAGGGCGGGCTTCATGCCTCTGCAGCCCAGAAAGATCCGCGCACTTATGAGCATACTCCGCCGGAAAGTGTGGGCAATCAGCGTACCTATCTGATTTCGGATCAGACAGGTAAATCAAATATTCTGGCACGTTTTGCCGAAGTGGGTATCGAAATAGACCCCAAGGATAGCCGTCTGGATGGCCTGATTAGCGAGGTAAAGGAAAAGGAATTTCACGGCTGGGCCTTTGATAGCGCAGAAGCCAGCTTTGAGCTGCTGGCCCGTCGCCGCCTGGGCGGTGTGCCCTCTTTTTTCGAGATTGGACGTTTTCGGGTAATGGATGAACGCCGCTTTAATGCCAGAGGGGAGATGGTGGTAGAATCAGAAGCCACTGCCTCTATTATCGTCAATGGCGATGCCCATCACGAGGTAGCGGTCGGGAACGGCCCGGTTAATGCGGTTGATACCGCTATCCGCAAGGCGCTGGTCAAGGTTTATCCCCAGCTGGCCGATGTCGAGCTGGTCGATTACAAGGTGCGGATTTTGCCGCCAAGCGAGCAGACTAGCGGCACCGCTGCGGTGACCCGTGTGTTGATTGAGTTTCAGGATGGCACAGGGCTTCGCTGGCGCACCGTAGGCGTTTCGGCCAATATTATTGATGCGTCTGTAAATGCGCTGGCGGACGGGATATGCTGGAAGCTTATCCATCACGGCAACCGGCTCTAGCTGCCAGGAAAATAAAAGCGAGATGGAAACACCCGAACTATCCGGCCAGATTTTTGCACAAGTCCATAGCCCTGTTGTTATTTTAGCACGTCCGCAAATGGGCGAGAATATCGGGGCGGCCGCCCGGGCGATGAAAAATTGCGGGCTGTCCAGCTTGCGTCTGATTGCCCCGCGCGATGGCTGGCCAAATCCGGCTGCCCGGCCAATGGCCACGGTGGGCACAGATATTCTGGATAAAGCAGAAGTGTTTGAAACGCTGGCAGAGGCTTTGCATGATATCCGCTTTATGATAGCAACCTCTGCCCGGCCGCGCGATATGGAAAAGCCGGTGATGACGCCGCGCGCGGCTACCCGGCTGTTGCTGGAAGAACAGATATCGGGCATCCAGACAGGCGGGCGTGTCGCCCTGCTCTTTGGGGCGGAACGTTCTGGTCTGGATAATGACGAGCTGGTACTGGCCGATATGGTTGCCCAGGCGCCCTTGCAAAAAGGGGCCAGCTCGCTCAATCTGGCACAGGCGGTTTTTCTGATGGCCTGGGAATGGCGGGTAGCCGCCCTTGAGAGCCAGGATAGCACACAGCTGAACGCCATAGAGGGGCTGTCTGCCCCTGCCGCGCTGAAAAGCCGGGATTTTTTCCTTTGCCGTCTGGAAGAACAGCTCGATGATATGGGCTTTTTTTCCAACCGCGAAATGGCGCCAACCGTAAAGCGGAATTTGCGCAGCCTGTTTACCCGTGCCCGCCCGACTGAACAGGAGTTGCGCACGCTTCACGGCATTTTAACCCTGCTGGGGCAGGGTCAGTCAAAATAGGCAGAAATGCTTGACAATGGCGGATAAATCGCTATCCTCTCGCCATTCCTGGGAACGCTGACCTTTCAGATAAGCTGTCTGGCCACGGCAATTTTGCCCTACCGGGACAATAAAGGATGAAACATCATGGCACCAAAAGTCGAACATAAACGACATTCTTCCAAACATAAAATTGACAGACGTTTAGGGGTGAACCTCTGGGGTCGTCAAAAATCTCCTGTAAATGCCCGCTCCTATGCGCCTGGCCAGCATGGTCAGCGCCGCAAAAAGCCTACCGATTTCGGGATTCAGCTGATGGCCAAGCAAAAGCTGAAAGGCTATTACGGCAATATCGGGGAAAAGCAGTTTAAAAAATACTATATCGAAGCCTCACGCCGCCGCGGTGACACAGGCGAGAATCTGATAGGCCTGCTGGAAAGCCGTCTGGATGCGTTTTTATATCGCTCAAAGCTGGCGCCAACGGTG
>JAURQT010000131.1 GCA_030835985.1 Alphaproteobacteria bacterium | reverse complement strand
ATGGCTGGAAAATCCCTCCACCGCCTTTATCAGTTTTTTATCCCCGCCCGCGACAATCGCGCCCATCATTACGCCAGCCTGAATAAGCGCCCCTGTTTTTAGCTCTTGCATTTTTCGGGTTTCGGCTAAATCAGGTGTGCCGGTTTCCGCCAGCAGATCCAGCATTTGTCCGCCTGCCATACCGCCTTGCCCGGACGCAGCTGCCAATATCGAGACCAGACGCAATTGCTGTTCTGCATCTGCCATTAATCCCGGGCTGGACAGGATAGAAAACGCCTCTGTTTGCAGGGCATCCCCTGCCAGAATTGCGGTCGCTTCATCAAATGCCTTGTGACATGATGCCACCCCCCGGCGCATATCGGCATCATCCATTGCTGGCAAATCATCATGGAGAAGCGAATAGGCATGAAGCATTTCCACCGCGCCGGCGACCGCCAGATGGGCTGGCAAAACTGTACCTGTCTTACCGCCGCTGGCCAATCTGGCAGCCGATAATACCAGGCTGGCACGTACCCGCTTGCCGCCATTCATCGCAGAATAGCGCATAGCGGCAAGCAAATGCGGCGCCGCAGCTTTATCCAGGCGGTTAAAATAATCCTCCAGCCAGGCCGAAGTCTGCTCGGCATCCTGTTGTAAAATAAGGGGCGTGCCAGCCATCAGCTCGCAGGGTCAAATGGGGTGGTATGTACAGCCCCGCCCTCTTCTGGCAGCTTTATCTGCTCTACCTTTAGCCGGGCTTCTTCCAGACGTGCCTGGCAATGGGTTTTCAGCGCCATCCCGCGGCTATAGGCATCTATTGCCTTATCCAGAGAAACATCGCCGCGCTCCAGCTGGTCAACAATTGCTTCTAATTGGCTTAGTGCCTCTTCAAAGCTCAAGCGGTCCAGCCCTGCCTCAGGGGATATGCTTTTTGTGTTATTTTGCTCATCCATGACCAGAAAAAAGCTCCATGCTGTTATTTATCGCGGCTAAAATTATCGCTTTTCGTTAATGGTCACCGCGATTGCCTTGACCATTTCAGCAATTCTTTTGCGCACTTTCGGTTTTTCAATGGAATAATAGGTGCGAACCAATTCCAGTGTTTCCCGCCGTGCCATCGGGTCGCGGATAGAATCATCATCCAGCGTATGTTCTGCCCCGCGGCTGATGCGGCGCGGCGAGGATTGCATCACATCATCGCTCATATCATCGAAAAAATAGCTGATAGGCACATCAATAATCTGGGCAATATCCCATAAGCGCGATGCGCTGATGCGGTTTGCCCCGCGTTCATATTTCTGTACCTGCTGAAAAGTGATATTCAAAGAAGCCCCCAGCTGTTCCTGCGACATACCCAGCAATGTACGGCGCAAACGCACCCGCTTGCCAACATGCATATCCACCGCATTATTATTGGTAACCCTGAAATTTTTGTCATTATTTTCAGCCATTGTTTTTCCTTATAATCACTTGCGCAAAGATAACACTAAAGGTTGCATAACGTATAGGATGTTTTTGTTCAATAGTTTTTAAGTTTTAACTAATATGGATAGGTACCTATCCTTTTGGATAGGGTTGACAAAGGCTATCCAGACTGGTTGGAACCGGACTGGTTGGAACCCGACTGTTTAGAAATTGCATCCAGTCCACGCAGCAGATGCGGGACAATACTGCTTTCAAAGGCAGAATGGCCGGCATTATCCATCAATTTCAATTTCGCGTTATCCCCCCAGATATCGGCCAGTTTTTTTGCTGAAAAGGGCGGGCAGATTATATCATATCGCCCTTGTACAATATAGGCTGGCAGATGGCGTATTGTGTGAATATTGCCCAGCAAATATTCTTCCGGCATAAAACAGTCGGAAAGAAAATAATGCGCCTCTAGCAGCGCCAATGTATAGGCAGAACTGCCACCATCGCGCAACACGGCACGCAAGGTGGCACAGGAATTCTCATACGCCGCCCAGTGACTGGCCGCTGCCATCGCAATAGACCGGCTGGGGCTGGTCAAACGCCGATAATAGGCAGACAGAATATCGCTTTTCTCGGTCGGGCTGATATGGCTGACAAAACGTTCATAGGCTTCGGGAAAAAACCGCCCCATATCATATAAAAACCAGTTAATCTCCTGATGGCTGCCCAGAAAGATTCCCCGCAAAACAAAGCCCAGACAATTATCAGGATAGGCAACCCCATAGGCCAGTGCCAGCGTTGACCCCCACGAGCCGCCAAACAGAATAAATTTATCAATGCCCAGCTTTACCCGCAGGCCTTCCATATCTTCGACCAGGTCATGTGTGGTATTTTGTTTCAGGCTGCCATAGGGCTCGGAGCGCCCACAGCCGCGCTGATCAAACAGCACAACACGATATTTCTCAGGATCAAACAAGCGGCGATGGGTGGGCGCACATCCTGCCCCCGGCCCGCCATGGATAAAAAACACAGCCATACCATCCGGGTTTCCACATTCCTCATAATAGATAGAATGCTCCCCCCGCTTTAAAAAACCGGTATTAAAAGGGGTTACCGGCGCATATAGCGTTGTTTCTGCATCTAGGGCGTGCACGTAATCAGACCTCGCCTCACCTTTTGACCGGCCATGCATCTTGCAAAGCTATTCAAAGGCATATGGCATTAACCGTTTGGCATTAATTTATGATAATTGAGGCAATAAATCCAGCGGCATATCGGTTTGTGCTTCCAAACTTACCCGCAGCTTTTTCAAGGCACGATGCTCGAGCTGGCGCACCCGCTCCTTGCTTACCCCCAATGTACCGCCCAATTGTTCCAGCGTCGCCCCCTCATCATTCAGGCGGCGGCGAAAGATGATAAGCCTTTCACGCGGGGTCAGCTCATTCAACGCCTCATTCAATCGCTCAGACAGGATTTTGGCATCATGCATGGACGCGACCACCTCTTCGGGATTAGGACGTATATCGGCCAGAAAGTTCTGGGCTTCGCTGTCACTTTCAGAAGAAAGCGGCATATTGAGCGAGGCATCAGGGCCTGACAGGCGCTGTTCCATCAACACCACATCATTGACATTCACGCCGATGGTCTCTGCAATTTTCTGCCGCCCTTCATCTGATAGCGGGCCGCCATCTGCCTCACCAATGCGGGCGCGCAGACGCTTTAGTCTGAAAAACAGGGATTTATGAGCAGCGGTGGTACCAGTGCGGACAATCGACCAGTTGCGCAGGATATGATCCTGAATAGAGGCGCGTATCCACCAGGCCGCATAGGTAGAAAAACGGAAACCCCGCTCTGGCTCAAAACGGCGTGCCGCTTGCATCAGGCCGATATTGCCTTCTTGTATCAGATCGCCAAGCGATAAACCATAATGTCGATATTTCGAGGCGGCACTTACCACCAGGCGGCCATAGGCAAGCACCAGCTCATGCATCGCACGGTGATCATCATTCTCGCGCCAGCGGGTCGCCAGCTCCAGCTCGTATTCACGCTCCAGCAAAGGCTTTTTCATCACCTTGCGGATAAACTGGTTATCCGAGTTTTTTGTGTCTGTATGATTTACCTGCGCCATGATACCTTCTCCGTACTATCTATACGGTCAGGGTGTATGCCCAGATCAAAGCCCACCACAAAATGGGCAGCCATTTCAAATGGTGGAATGATGCTTAAAAAATAAGCCTGAAAAATAGCTGAAAACAGCCTATCGCGAACCCGCGTTTAGGCGGCATCCATTAAATCTTCCAGCCGAACAGCCGCTGTATCCTGATCAATATCTTCGATCGCGGCAAATTCACGTGCCAGACGTTCCAGTGCGGCCTGATACATTTGACGCTCGGAATAGGATTGCTCGGTATTGGGATCGCGTTTCCGCAAATCGCGAACAACCTCGGCAATATTTACCGGATCGCCAGATTTAATCTTGGCTTCATATTCCTGTGCGCGGCGCGACCACATCGCCCGTTTTACCTTTGCTTTGGATTTCAGCGTGGTAATCGCATCATCCATATGTTTGCGCGAAGACAAGGTGCGCAAGCCAAGGGTCATGGCTTTTGCCAGCGGCACGCGCAAGGTCATTCTATCCTGCTCAAAGCGAATTACAAGAAGGGTAACCTCTGTCCCTGCGATTTGCTGTTTTTCTGTACCGTGAATTTTGCCGACGCCATGGGTGGGATAGACAACGAAGTCGCCATCTTGATAGGTAAAGGTTTGTTTTTTTGCCATATTCTCTCTACAAGGCTGATGATTATACCATCAGGCTTGTTCCGATTTTTGAACGCATTTTATATCGATATATGCTTTTTTGTGTGTTCATGTACGCCCGCTTGCGCCGCAGAACATATCTCCGAAATGAGTATAGCATAAAAACCGAAAACTATCAAATTACCGGCAAAAGGCGCAGCGCTAGTTTCCCTCGCCCGGCGCTTCGGTAAAGTAGGTTTCAAATTTATTTTTTTCATCGCGCATGGCATCGGCATTGACAAGCGGATCCCGGCGCTGGGTCATGTTTGGCCAGGTTTCGGATAACCGCTTGTTCAGATCCAGCCAGGCATCTGCGCCTGGCTCTGTATCTGGCAAGATGGCCTCGGGCGGGCATTCAGGCTCGCATACACCGCAATCGATACATTCATCGGGATGAATGACCAGCATATTTTCCCCTTCGTAAAAACAATCCACCGGACATACTTCCACGCAATCGGTGTATTTGCACATGATACATTTATCATTCACGATATAAGTCATTGAAAGGCTCAAAAAACTGAAAAGAGATAGACGACTAGCCTGATACTGTAATTCATCTTATCAGGCAAGACCCAGATTGGATTTAGCTTTTTGTGCGGCCAATCCTGAATCCACATCCGAGACAAATAACAAGCCTGCCAGACGCCGCATCAGCTGGGCCTCGATATGATCCAGCCGGCCATCTGCCAGTACCACCATCCAGACCATTTCCAGCACGCCCAGCCTTTCTTCATAATCGGACTGATCGCGCAAACGGCGTAGCAGGCTATGTAATTCCACCCGCTCCTGGCTTTGCTCAATGGCCTCATCCGTCATCTGCCGGGCTTTTTCATCGCTCAGGTCAAATTGCCGGGCGATGACATTTGCTGTCAAAGCCGCCTCATCTGCCCCAACTGTGCCATCGGCCTGGGCCGCCTCTATCATCAGGGCAGTAACCAGCCCGGCCAGCTCGTCAGAATTATCCGCTTCCAGTTTTTGTGGATTGTCGCTTTTCAGCCATTGGGCAAGGGTTTTAAACATTTTTCAAATTATCCTGATTTGTTGCATCTATTTTTTTTATGAGGTTGAGTATGCATCCCTATTCAAGGGTATCTTTCAGCCTTTGCGTATCGCGCCGGTCTTTTTTTGTTGGCCGTCCAGCGCCCGGATTTCGGCTCTCAAAGACAGTGTTATCAAGCTCTTTTTCTTGTATTTTCCTAGCCTCTGGCGGGGCTAAATCTGTATATAATTCTGCTGCCTCGCCAGCTGGCCCCCGGCGTGTACCAAGGGCGTCTATCTGTATCACCCTAATTTGGTTTGCTTGCGGGAAAGTCAATGTCTGGCCGATTTGTGCCTGGCGATGCGGCTTGGATATGACCTCGCCATTCAGGCGCAATTTTTTGCTCGAAATAAGTTTGGTTGCCGCGCTTCTGGTTTTAAAAAAGCGGGCATACCACAGCCATTTATCCAGACGCAGACCGCTATCAGAAGAAGGCATATTCATCTGTTACACTCAGCCTTGCCAGCCCTAGCCTTTTTTCAAGGCGGCCAACACCGCAAAAGGGGAATTAGGGTCAGGGGGGCGCACATTATTCTGGTTGTTCTGACGCTGTTTGCCAGATGGCCGGCCAGAATGCCCGCCCTTGCCAGCATCATTGCGGCGCGGCTTATGAGGTTTTGCATTTGGCTTTTTACCAGAGGGCGCGCCATTTTGTTGCCGCCTGGGATTTTTGCGTTTCTGGCGTTCAAAAATAGCAATAGCCGGTTTTTCGGTGTCTTCAGACGCCCGCTCAGAGACCTGTTTGCACCCCAAATCAACCAGAATAAGCGCCATTTCCTCACGCCCGACCCCGGCCAGAGACAGCATATCGTCACTTATCTCGAACGCGCCTTCACGGGCAGCCGCACGCACCAGCGCGGCCACACGTTCCACCATATCCACACGCATGATACGCGGGCCCAGTCGGCAATAACCGGCTGCCAGCCAATAGCCATCTTCCGGCATCTCGCCCTGCCCCTCGGCCAGGCCAAAGGAAACGCGCCCCTCCGGCGGCGGCCCGCAGACAGGAAAATTCTGGTGATAAAGGCTATATAACAACACCCGCAAGGCGATAGGCGCAGGTTTCAGCATTGCAGGCAGGAACAGATTTTCAATCCCCATACGAATACCGGCACGTGCCAAAAGCGGCTTGTCAGCCTCGCTCAGCTCTTTTATCTGATCGGCCAGCAAGGGACGCTGTACCGTGCCCAACCCTTCATAAAGCTGATATAATACACCCTTTGCCGCCCCGGACAGGCCTGGCCCAGAAACAGGCACATCAGCTTTTTCGGTATCTGATGGCGTATCAGGGGTGTTGGCGCCGGTGTTGGCGCTGGCATTTTTGTCCCCCCTATCTGTTTGCGGGGCTGTTTGCGGGGTTTTTTGCACAGCATCTTCAGCAAACAGCTCATCCGGCTTGGTCAGGCGGATAATCGGCTGCAACAGCTCTGCCACATGATCGGCAATAAACTGGTTCAGCCTGTCCTGAATTCGGGCTTTCTGGTCATGGTTTAGCAAATCGCTATCGCCAACCTCTACGCGCGGGGCATACAGATTATCGGATTTAACCAGCCTGGCGATAGCCGCCTCGCGCCAGAAAACCTGGCCGCGCCCATCCAGCTTGAACGCCGGGTCAGCAGAGATAACAAGCGCCCCGACCCGCCTTTCGATCTCATCTGGCAGGCCTTTTCGGGCGGCTGATAAAATCACCGCTTTTTCATCACTTTCAGCCAATGTCGGGATAAAGGTAAAGCCTTGCAGCGTACCGACTTCCTCTCCTTCTACCAGGACGCTACCGTCCAACCTTACTGATGCCAACAATGTTGCAGATTCCTTTAACCTTCTGGAAAGATGGGCTGCCCGCCGATCAACAAATCGTTGGGTAAGCCGATTATGTAATTCATCTGATAGCCTATCTTCTATCGCTCTGGCAAGCTCTGGCCAGCCTTCATCCGCATCTGTCCAGCCGGTTTTATGGGTGATATAGGTCCAGGTGCGGATATGGGCGATGCGCGTCATCAGCGTGTCAATATCCCCGTCCAGCCTGTCCAGATGTTGCAGCTGGCTGGCCACCCAGTCTTTTTTCAGCTGTCCATCGCGTGCCAGTTGGGTGAAAATCCGGCTTAGCATCACCAGATGGCTATCGGTCATGGATTGCCGGAAATCGGGAATTTGCGCGACATCCCATAACAGCCGCAATCGCCCGGGGCTGTCTGCCAGTTTGGCGATGGTATCCTGTTCCGCCATAGAGGCCAGCGTCAGGTGATCCTCGCCATCTGTTTTTTTCATCATCATCGAATGGGGCGGGGCCGCTTCCAGCGAGTTTAGCAACCCGGCCAGCGAATTGAAATTCAAAGAACGATTGCGCCAGTAAAGGGCGCGCACCGGGGCAAAGCGATGGCTTTCAACCGCGTCTATCAGCTCTTGCTCAAAGGCGCTACAGCCTTCGGTTGTGCCAAATGTTCCATCGGTGGTATGGCGCCCGGCACGCCCGGCAATCTGGGCAATTTCCGCCGGGGTGAGGTGGCGCACTGACCGGCCATCAAATTTAATATCATCCGCCAGCGCCACATGGCCAATATCCATATTCAGCCCCATCCCGATAGCATCGGTGGCGATCAGGAAATCCACATCGCCATTTTGAAACAGTTCTACCTGGGCATTGCGGGTACGCGGCGAGAGCGCGCCCATCACCACCGCTGTGCCGCCCCGTTGCCGGCGCACCAGCTCGGCCAGCCGATACACCTCTGCAGCCGAAAACGCCACCAGTGCCGAGCGGCGCGGCAGGCGGCTGGCCTTTTTATGCCCGGCATAGGACAGGCGCGAGAGGCGTTCACGATAGATAAACTCGCCCGACGGATAGAGCTGTTGCAAAATCGGCCGCATGGTGTCCGATCCCAGAAACAGCGTTTCATGGCGGCCGCGCGCATGTAACAGCCGGTCGGTAAAGACATGACCGCGCTCTTTATCGCCGCAGAGCTGAATCTCGTCCACCGCCAGGCAATCCACATCACGGCTCAGCGGCATGGCCTCAACCGTACAGCAAAAATAGCGGGCATGAGGGGGAATGATTTTTTCCTCGCCGGTTATTAGCGCGACTTGCGATAGGCCCAGCTTTGCCACCATCTTGTCGTAGTTTTCGCGTGCCAACAGGCGCAAGGGAAAGCCTATCATCCCCGAGCTATAGCCCATCATCCGGTCAACCGCATAAAAGGTTTTGCCGGTATTGGTTGGCCCAAGCACGAATTTCAATTGCGGGTCAGAAACAGCCATCAGCGAGAAAAGAGCCAGAATAAATGAAAAAAATTACCTATCTACCCCCAAAGATGTAGCAAAGCCGCCCGCCCCTGTCACGCGGGCTTTTTACCCGCTCTTTTGGCCATTTACGTTTTTTTAAGAATGTTCTGATAGCATGGCGCTTTGGGACGGGACGGATAGAGCTGTCCTGCCCCCCCAAGACAGATAAAGTAGAGCGAAAATGACATCGCAAAAAACACCCCTCAGCGCCCGTTTAAACCGGTTCTGGGCAAATATGCTGGCGCCGATAAATGCCTATATGGGCACGGCTTTGATAGTCCTTGCGCTGATGATGGCGCTGGGGATGGGGCTGGGCGGCGGGCATATGGGCGGCCATGTCGATATTTCGGTTATGCGCGATGGCGGCGATGCCCCTGAACAGATGCCAGAAGGTATGATAAAGGACGACCAGAATCATTATGACCAGAATCATCATAGCCAGAATCATCATCGCCAGAATCATGATAGCGAACATCGCGATGGGCATCATTACGGGCAT
>JAURQT010000130.1 GCA_030835985.1 Alphaproteobacteria bacterium | reverse complement strand
CTGACCTCAATATCTGCGCCGGCCTGTAGCAGGACTGTGATGACCTCAGCCTTGCCCCATCTGGCCGCATTATGCAGGGGGGTGAAGCCTTCTTCTGTTCTGGCCTAAATATCTGCGCCTGCCTTTAGCAGGACAGTGATAGCTTCAGCATTGTCCCATCCGGCCGCAAAATGCAGAGGGGTGAGGCCGCCTTCAGTTCTTGCCCTAACATCCCCGCCTTTATCTATCTCTGCCTGGATATCTTGTGCGGTGGCGTCTCGTATAAAGTCAGATTTGCAAAGGCGCGTACAGTCGTTCGCAAAGACAGGCGGGGCAATCAGGGTGAACGTGGCTATCAGCATAGCCGCAAGGGATAGGCGTGGGGGTGTCATAGGCGTGGCCTCGCGCGTATTTTTGGTTTTTCTGCCAGCCAGAATAAAGCCATTAACCTTTTGCGCCAAAACCCCGCCATTATTGGGGGAAATAGCCAGTTTGCAATGATAAGGAAAAACGGAGGAAAGATTTTTTAAGGGGTTTTTAATTTTTGGCGCAGCTGTGCGGGCGTACCAATTTCATAATTTTCCTGTTGCACCTGTGCGGCCATCTTTTCGACCAGGCCTGCATTGCCGATATCGGAATAAAATATCGCATCTTCCAGACCGGTGCGCAAATGGCCGCCCAACGACAGGCACAAGGGGACAATCCTGTCCAGATTAACCTGCAAGCCGGCCGCCATCCACATAGCGTTTGGCACCACCCCATCCAGCAGCGTTTTATAGGCGCGCAAATAGGCCTCTTCAGCCGGAAAGCCGAACGAAAATCTATCGGAAAACATGAACCGGTAAACCGGCCTCGGACAGCCCTTTATAGCGCTGGACAGCATCGCGCCCAGCCGTAAAAAACCCGGCTCGTAAATCGCAAAGCTCGGCACAAAATCATACCTTGCGGCCAGTTCCAGCCCATATCTGATTTCCGGCGTGCTGTTGATATATAAAAAATCAACGCCCTCGCCCCTATCTGCGTCCAGCGCGGTAATCTGGGTCGTGCCCGGGTCAATGACAGACCATTCCAGCAGCCCGGCTTTTGCCAGTGCCGCCACCGCCGCAAAGCGCGTTTCAGGCAAAAAATGCTGGCCGGTATCACCAAAGCCTGACAGGGGCAAGGTTGGATAGACAATCACATCGTGCACCTGCCTTATCCCCTCAATGACGCGGCGATAGGCATCGACATCTTCAAATTGCGTGCCGGTATCGGGGTCATAGACATGGATATGGATAACCGCTGCCCCGGCTCTGGCACAGTCAATGCCTTCGGCTATCAGCGCATCTGCGCTTACCGGCATCAAGGGCTGGCGCGATTTTGACCAGGGGCCGTTCAAAGCCGCTTCGATAAAAACAGGGTTCCGCATCGCCCTATCAAACCATGAAGTTATCTTCCTGCCAAGCAGGCAAGTTAGGGCTTGGCAAAATCCCTCTGCTCTGAAAAACTGATGCGATAATATATTACGCACACCCCTTATTAATAAAAACATCAGAAAGAAAAGAAAAATGTTAGTGGATATTCGCACATATCGTTGCCGGCCTGGCACCATCAATGCCCATCTTGCCTTGTATGAAGAATTTGGCAAATCCCCGCAATATCGCTGTCTGGGTGCGCCTCTGGCGTTTTTGCGGGGCGAGACAGGCGATCCGAATGAATTTGTGCATATCTGGGTCTATGAAAATGCCGGTGACAGAGAAGCCAAAAGAGCGGTTTTATGGTCTGATCCGGAATGGCTGGCCTATACAAAAAAAAGCGCCGAGCTGGGCGCGCTGGAAAGCCAGAAGAACAAGCTGATGGTATCGACAAAATTTTGCCCGCTTCTGGGGAAAAACTAGTATCGGGGAAAAGCTAGTATCGGCGAAAATCTGGAAAAAAAACCCGAAAATGATCGCCAGCAGATAAAGAATTAAACGTAAAGGCAAAAAAAATGCTCTACACCATCATCAAGATTTTAATTATCGTTCTGCTGGCCTTGTTTGCCTTTGTGGGCATTACCACCCTGTTTGATGCACAGGCAATAGAGCTACTTCTGCCTGCCCTCGCCATAACATGATTTTTTATCTGACCAAATTATTACTGACATCGGCTGTTATTGTGATGGTCAGCGAAGTGGTGAAACGCAGCGATAAATTCGGGGCGTTAATCGCTGCCCTGCCCCTGACCACCTTGCTGATAATCTGCTGGATGTATGCCGAAAACCAGCCGGACAAAAAGATAGCCGACCATATGGTGCTGACTTTTTATTTTGTGCTGCCAACCTTGCCGATGTTTTTGCTATTCCCCTATCTGATAGGAAAATTCGGGTTTTTAGGGGCATTGGCAGCCGGTATCCTATTATCTATTGGTCTTCTTTACCTGTTTAATCTAGGATATCAGAAATTCGGGTTTCAAATCCTGTAATCTATTACCATAGGAGATGAGAAATGCGGATATACCTGGTTGTTTTCCTGTTTGCCAGCCTGTCTTTTAGCGCCACGGCTCAGCAATGGAGTGTCGGTTTGTTTTGCGAATCTGTCTCCCCTGACAAGCGGCTGAATAATTTTTTCCTTGTCGATGACAAAACAGAACAGCTGCGCGTTGCCTCTTTTAACCAGGACAAGGTCAGCTTTTTGATGCCGCCTATTCAGCTGGAAAAAACACCTGATGAGCTGGTCAACCGAAAATCCGGCCTGACCCTGAACCGCAAAACGCTGGAAATGAAATGGCGCAATCGCAAAAGCGCCTGCCAGATCAAGACAGCGGCAGAATTGGAACAGCTGGCTCTGGAACATCTGGATTATCTATTAAAGGATAACCAGCTATAAGCTGCCCGCCCCTTTGGCAGCGCGGGGCCATTATTTTGATATAGCCTTATATATCCCGGAGCAATTACATCCCGGAGCAATTATATCCTAGAGCGGTTGCAGGCCCAATGTGCGGCGAAAACGGTTTTTAATCTCCACCCCGTCCACGATAGGCAAGCTGCGCTCGGGGCTGGCGGCTTCGACTTTGACAGAGGCAAATATTGCCCCGCCTTTGCCTTGTTGCTGGGCAGTAATCGCCTCAATCAGCCTGTCCAGCTCTGCCTCATTCGTGACCGACATGGCAACGGGCAGGCCAGAAGCGCTGGCAATGCCGGGTAAATCCACGCCAAATTGTGTATGGCTGGCCTGCATCCCTGTTTCGCCATAATGGCCATTATCCAGCACAATGACAGACAGATTATTCGGCTGTTGCACCCCTATGGTGGCCAGTGCGCCAATGCCCATTAACATCTCGCCATCGCCTGTTAAGACAATCACCTGCTTGTCCGGCTGTGCCATGGCAACGCCCAGTCCGGTCATCGCCGCACCGCCCATCGCCCCCCAGAGATAGAAATTACGGTTATCATCGCCGGCGGCATGTAAATCATAGCTGGAAGATCCCAGCCCGGTGACCATCAGCGCATCGCCGCGATGGTGGTTTAACTTTGATACAACTTCACGTCTTTGCAGCATTACCATTCCTTTCTGCCGACCAGCTGTTGCGAGAGCAGAACAGCTACCTGCTGATCGCTGGAATAGGCGGCATATAGTGCGGCATCAATCGTTTTAATCAGCTTGTCTTCTTCGGTAACAATATGCACCGACAGCCCCATCGCGCTCAGCACATCGGCCGTCGCGCGCCCCATTGGCACTTGCCAGGAATTAAACTCGCCAAACTCGCCGCGCATGGTCACCAATGTAACAAAGGGAAACCGGCAATTAGACAGCATCGACAGCATATTTACAGTATTGCCAACCCCGCTGGATTGCATCAGCAAAACAGACTTCTTGCCTCCCAGCCAATGACCAGAAGCAAGGGCAACCCCTTCTTCTTCGGTGGTTAAAACCACTGGCTGCATATCATTATCGGCCTGGGCAAGGGCTATCAGATCGGCATGGCCAGCATCCGGAACAAAAGGCAAAAAACTGACCTCATGGCGTTTTAGAAGCGCAAACAAATCTGCCCCCCAATTATTTTTCGGGTTATTTTTGGGGCTATTTTTGGGGCTACTTTTTGGGGCGGTTACCTGTGACATAAATTTACTCCCCCTCCTTTGATATAGTTTCAGCAAAGCATAATCTGCCCGCACTGCCAAGCTGCTTTTATATAAGGCAAATATTTTTCATTTCATACATTTTTTCAGCCACTTAGCTGGCAGGAAATGCGTCCCAACGCACCAAAATCAGCCTCTATCTGGTCGCCGGGTAAAATCGCCATTGGCAGGGTGGATGTGCCCGTTGTCACAAACTCGCCTGCCCGTAATGAAATATTTTGCGAAGATAGCTCATTGACCAGCCAGGTCAGCGCAATTGTCGGGCAGTCCAGCACATTACCGCCTGAACCTGTATATTCTGCGCGCAATTGGCCATCAGATCCGGTCACCCTGCCCCTTACCGCATGGCTGGATAATGTCATATCGCGCCAGATATCGGATACCGCCTCGCCCATCATAAATTTATAGCCGCAGGCATTATCGGCAATAAGCTGGCCTTCGCCTGCGCGTACAAAATCGGCAAAACGCGAATCTGGAAATTCCAGCCCCAAATGCAGGCTGGCCACCCCTGCCATCACCTCTGCTGTTTCATAAAGGTTGGGGCGGGGCAATAAATCTGCGCCCATGCAAAAGACAAACTCTGCTTCGGCAACGCGCATCCGGTTAGCCCCAAAAGGGATAGGCTGGCCGGGGTTTACCATCATATTCGCCAATATTCGCCCGGCAATCGGCCCGCCAAGGCCAATATGTTTCTGGCCAGCGATACTGGTGGCAGCAATTTTCCACCCCTGCCTCTGGCTATCTATCGCCTCTTCCAGCCTGGCTTGTATCTGATAGCCCTCATCCCGGCTTTGCGGGCGCAGGTTTCCTTTCAACCCCTCCAGCACACTGCCCTGATGCAAATGCTGATACATAATGGATGCTGCCTTGCTGGCGGCCTTATTGTCCATCTGAACTCTTTTCCTGTTGGTTATCCCTGCCTCTTACTCTTTTAAAAGTGTGAAACAGCCTTTATTCAGGTGCAAGCGATAAAACAAACAAGACAGGGTCAGGACAGATTTGTTAGCATTACCAGTAAAAAGACTATCCCGCTGGCACGTGACAGGGCAAAAAAAATGCCGATAATTTATATTGATGCAGATGCCTGCCCGGTAAAGGCCGAGGCAGAACAGGTGGCCAGCCGCCATCAATGCCCGCTTGTTCTGGTCAGTAATGGCGGTATCCGGCCGTCACAAAATCCGCTGGTGCGGCTGGTAGTGGTGGCAAAAGGCCCTGATGAAGCCGATAAATATATCGCCGATCAGGTGGAAAAAAACGATATTGTGGTGACCAATGATATTCCCCTGGCCGCAAAGGTTCTGGATAAAGACGCATCTGCCCTGCGCCATAATGGCGATATTTTTACCAGACAAAATATCGGATTACAGCTGGCCAAGCGTGATTTGATGGCAGACAGGCGCGCTGCTGACCCGTTTTTTATCGAAAAAAATCGCGGCGGAAATAAAAGTTTTTCCAAACGTGATCGCTCGGAATTTCTGAATAAGCTGGAACTTCTGATCCGAAAATCACAGCATGAAAAAGAAAATGGAGAAAGATAGATGGAAAATTTTGGCGATATTCTTGTATGGCTGGGGCTGGGCGG
>JAURQT010000129.1 GCA_030835985.1 Alphaproteobacteria bacterium | reverse complement strand
GTTGCATTATCATTAATATCTGCCCCGCGATTGGCCAGTGCAAAGCTCTCGCCCTTGATAACATTGGTCGATAACGCCCCTGAAATCGCATTACTGCCCGTGGAAACAGAAGCCGATACAATCCCGTTAGTGATTTCCTGTTTCGCATTAACCCCGATATTCACGGCCTGTGCAGCATTGAGCGAGATAGAATTGTCCGCCGCCTCGCGGCTGCCCACAATCGCGCGTTTATCGGTCAGGAACATATTCAAGGCCAGCGTACCGCCCACTGAATTGCCGCCGCCCGAACCAGAAATAGCAAGGGCAACATTGGTGATGTCGGTAAGGCTATCTGCACGCACCCCGATGGAACCCGATGTTGCCTGTATCACCGCATCTTCAACAATGCGGGCTTCGATATCGCTATCCATCACATTAAAGCCAAACGCCCCGGCAAGAGCCAGCTCATTGCCAGATACCCCGCCTGCCGCCATAAAGGTAAGGGTGTTCTGATCGGCCTCTGCGGTGATATCTACATCCCCTGTCCGGGCAGTAATAGTGGTGCTGGCATTATCATCTGCTGTGCCATCATCGCCGACAATAGCGCGAACATCCTCGCGCAAATATATCCCGCTAATGGACGCGCCTACCGCCTTTTTATCGGTGGAGAGCGCAACCGCCCCGACCAGATGGCGCGCATTTGATGTATTATAGGCACGGATATCCACATCATCGGCAAAAATCGATGCCCCTTCGCCCACAATAACCTCTGTCCTGCCAACCGATACAGTGACCGCCAGAGAGCCGGAACCGGCATTACCGCCCTGGGCTACACCGCCGGCAATCGCTTCGGCATAATAAGAGGAATTCTGCAAGGTTGCAGTATAGTTGGTAGTAATGAAATCTTCTGAACTGGTATTTTCATCCTGCAAATCAAGGGTGAAATCCCCTGCCCCCGAAGCGATATCCTCTGCCACGATAGAGGCATTATCCCCAGCGCTTATCTGGCTGTTTTCCCCTAATTTTGCGGCATTCTGATCATTGACCACATTCACCGCAATGGACGCGCCAACAGCTGTTTTATCGCCGCTGCTGCCACAATTGCCCGGATTATCGCACGTTACATCCGATGCCACCGCCATTGCCCAGGCCCGGTTGACAATTTTATTGGTCGCTGTAGAGCGGATATCGATATCGCCTGGCGCGCTTATTTGTACATTTTCACCTGTCACCGCGCTCTGGCTATCCAGCGAGACAACCAGAGAAAGAGCGCCCGCAATCCCCAGCTTGCCGCCGCCGGCCCCGGCAATCCCCTCAGAGGAGGCATAAGAGCGGAAGGACGTGCCATCTTCGTCTGTGCCCTGATTTTCCGAAGTGACCGCCGCGATTTCCACATTCCCTGAACCGCCATTTATGGTAATGCCCACATTATCGCCAAGTTCAGCATGGGTTTGCTGGCCTGTTTTCAGTAAGCCGACCCCGACACCGATAGACTTGTCAGCAAATACCGACATACCGGAACCGCGGGTTCTGTAATTTGCCTCATTGCTCGCTTTGACGGTGACATCATCGCCGGCAACAATTTGCACGCCATCTGCGATTTTGGCACGGGCGGCATGATCTGCCCAGTTTACCGCAACCGATGCCGCGATATTCAGCGAGCCGGATTGCTGGGCTTCCCCGCCACTGGTCGAACCGGTATCGGTATCGCTGCCGCTTAAATCAAAGCTGGCCCCATCGCCATCGGTAAATCCGCCTTTCAGGGCTTCCATAGAGGTCGGCCCGTTATTTACATCCCCCAATTGCGCGGTTTGTTCGGTCAGCATATCAGGTGTCTTGCCCAGCTTTTCGGCATATTTATCCACCACTGTTCCGGCCGCTACCGCATCTGCCAGCGCGATATCGGTACTGGCAGCATTAGCCAAAACGGCTACCCCGCCTGTGGTGGTGATATCGCGTCTTAGCTCGGCATCTGCGCTTTCCAGTGCCACCCCGACCGCAACCGATGCGCCCACAGCAGTGCTATCGGCTGAGACCTCGCCTTTGGCTGTGGACAGGGTGTTGGTCTGGCTATTGGCAGAAAGCGTGACATTATCGCTGGCTGTCAGCCCGGAACCTGTACCGATATAGGCATCGACATCTTTTAGCAGAACCCCGACCGCAACCGCCGCATCAAGCGAGGTTTTTGCCTCGCCGCCGGCTTCATCCGGCTTTGCCCCGGCAATGGCATTGGTTTCAATATCACTCTCGGCCGAAGCGATGACTGTGATAGCCCCTGCATTTGTGCCGGTCAGGCTGGCATTATCCTCTATCGCGGCTCTGGTATCTTCTGCCACAATGATATTTACAGAGATACCTGCCCCTATGCCTGTGCCGCCATCTGCCCCTTCCTGGTCGCCCATATCGGCATTTTGGGCATCGGCATTTTGAGCATCGGCATTCCCACTATCTGCGCCATCCCCGCCTGAATCGCCGCCTGAATCGCCGCCGCCAGAGGTTAAGCTGGCTTGCAGATTTTCCAGCATACCCTCAAAACCTTTTTCAGCTGCCTCTGTCCAGACCTTCAGATCTGTCAGGGTAGAGAACGTCTCATCAATCCCCTCCCAGATGTTTTTTTCCATGCCGACAGTTGCTTTGGCATCTGTTTGATACTGGCTCTTTGCTTCTGCACGAACCGCCACATCACCGCTGGCATTTATCTGTGCATCGGTGCTGATGACCGCGCTGGTGTTATTGCGCATCACCAGATTTAGCCCAACCGATCCGGCCAGGGAAAACTCGCCAGTTCCCGCCCCTGCGACCGCATCTGCGGCGATAACATTTACATCATCTGTTGCGTTATCTGCCAGCACTTCAGAGCGCATACCTGCCAGAACGCTAACATCGCCCGAGGTAATATTCGCCCCGCTACCAATAGAGGCAGTATTTTCATTCTGGACAATATTCAGCCCGACCGCCCCGCCAATATTATAATCGCCCCCGGAAACAGAGGCATCGGCATCCGCGCTCATATCCGTATTGGAAAAGGTTTCAACCGATAGTGCGCCTGTACCGGCATTCAGCTGTACCCGATCGCCGACCAGCGCTTTTGAAACACTTTCAGCATAGGTAACCCCCATCGCCGCCGCGATGGTAATTTTAGAGCTATCTTCATCTTCCCCATCGCCGCCAATAGAGCCCAGATCCGCCCCGTCTGTCAGCGCATCTGTATCCTGTGACATCTGTTCAGAAAAATCATAGCTGCTGGCATTATCATCACTATCGGCTGAAAACCCTGCCAGCAATGTTGAAATCCCCTCTGAGGCCTCGCCTGTGCTGTTGGACGCATTATCGCTGGCATTATCTGGCGTACCAGTATCACCACTGGCCTCTTCGCCGCCCTCGCTAACCCCGGAAAGCGCCTTTGCCCCGGATTGCACCATCCGCCGAGAGGTTGCCGTGATGCGGATATCGCCGCC
>JAURQT010000128.1 GCA_030835985.1 Alphaproteobacteria bacterium | reverse complement strand
TTGCGCGGCGCATTGCCCATGAAATTAAAAACCCCCTAACGCCGATTGCGCTTGCCACAGACAGGCTGATGAAAAAATATCGCCCCGAAAATACAGAAGAGGGAAAAAAATTTGATGAATATATGACCATTATCAGCCGTCAGGTAGGCGATATTGGCCGTATGGTTGAGGAATTCTCAAAATTTGCCAGAATGCCTGCCCCTGTTCTGAAAAAAACAGATTTATGTCGGCTGGTGCAAGAACAGCAAACCTTGCTGCAAACCTATACCAATCTGGATCTGGTCTTTGATATGCCAGAAGAAACAACGCCGATATGGGTACAGGCTGATGCCGGTCTGATACGCCAGATGCTGACCAATTTGATGAAAAATGCGATTGAAAATATGCAGGAAACCCGAACTGGCCAGCCCGGAGAGGGGGCGCATAATCTGCGGATAGAGGTCGCGGTGGCACTGGCGGCAGAAAATGCCACTATCACCATCCGCGATTATGGTAGCGGCTTTGCCGGCGAGGATGTGGAGCGTTATCTAGAGCCTTATGTTACCACCCGCAATAAGGGTACCGGGCTAGGCCTTGCAATCGCCCAGAAGATTATCTCTGATCATGACGGGCAAATTTTTCTGTCTAACCATCACCAACAGGGCGCGATTGTAAAGCTGACATTGCCCTGTAATCCTGAAAATAATGATGCATAGAGGGTTTGGGCATGAATGAAGAAATTCTTGTCGTAGATGATGAGCCTGATATCCGCTCTCTTATCAGCCTGACGCTGGAAGATGAGGGATATCTGACGGTTCAGGCTGCCAATGCCGAAGAAGCGCGGGCGGTTATCGCCTCGCGTCCGCCATCCTGTATTATCCTCGATATCTGGATGCGCGGTTCGGACATGGATGGGCTGGAAGTCCTGAACTGGTGTCAGAACCTGTATCCCGAAGTACCGATTTTGATGATTTCCGGGCATGGAAATGTTGAGGCAGCTGTCCAGGCTATTCAAAATGGCGCCCATGATTTTATTGAAAAACCCTTTAAAGCAGAACGATTATTGCTGACCGTCCGCCGCGCCCTGCAACAAAGCCGGCTGGCACGCGAAAATGCCGAATTACGCGAACAAAGCGGGGCAAATGAACAGGTTAGTCTGGTCGGTCAGTCTGTTCAGATAAAACAGCTGCGCACCACTATAGACAAGGTCGCAAATACCGCCAGCCGTATTTTGATTACCGGGCCTGGCGGGTCAGGCAAGGAAGTGGTCGCCCGTCTGATACATACCCAGTCTGTCCGCAAGGACGGGCCATTTGTGGTTGCCCATTGTGCCAGAATAAGTGCAGAAAATGCCGATACCGAGCTTTTTGGCTCGGAAATGCTGGCATCCGGGCGGCGTATTGTTGGCCTGTTTGAACAAGCCCATCGCGGCACGCTCTATTTTGATGAGCTATGCGATTTGCCGCTGGAAACACAAAGCCGTCTGGTACGCGCGGTTGCCGAGCAAACCTTTCGGCGGGTTGGCGGCACAGATCCGGTAACAACAGATGTGCGCATTATCTCTGCCTCTTCCCAGGATTTGGCCGCTGCCATAGAAAACGGGCATTTGAAAGAGGATTTATATTACCGCCTGGGGGTTATTTCCATGACGGTGCCGGGGCTGGCAGAACGGCGCGAGGATATCGGCCAGCTTGCCCGGCATTTTGTTGAGGAATGTGCGCGTAAATTAGGCCGGCCGCCGATTGCGCTGGGCGATGATTTGGTCAATGCGATGCGCTCTTATGACTGGCCGGGTTCGGTGCGCCAGCTGCGCAATGTTATTGAAACCATCCTGATTTTGAATGAAAAGCCGGAAAATGGAGTGGTTGGGCTGGATGGCTTGCCAGCCGAGCTGTTATCCTCCCCTCAAGAAGGCGGGGCTAGTCAGATATTGCACCATAGCCTGTCCTTGCCGCTTCGCGAGGCACGCGAGCTGTTTGAGCGCGAATATATGCACTCCCAGCTGCAGAAATTTGAAGGCAATATCTCGCAAATGGCAAAATTTATCGGGATGGAACGCTCTGCTTTGCATCGCAAGTTAAAATCCTTGAATGTCGAGGCAGGTAATTAGATCTGGACAGGGCAAAGCGACCCCAACGCGACCCCAAAGCGGGGCAAAGGAAAAGAGGCCCTGTGCAATGATTTGCGAAAACAGACAGATTACGGCATAACCAAACAGTGGTAATATGAAATTATCCTCAAAGATTGGAACAGGAACGCTGCCTCTTTATATATACGGGCAGAATATATGCTGGCAGAATAGTCTTATTCTTTAAAAGGGCAGGTTTTTTATGAAAATCGTTATTTGTGGTGCGGGGATTGTTGGCAGTGCGATTGCCCGCCATTTGTCTGCAGAGCAAAATGATGTGACGGTCATTGATATCGACCCGGACAAGCTGCAAAGGCTGACAGAGCAGGCCGATGTCGGGGCGGTTGAGGGGATGTCCTCCTATCCTGATATTCTGGCACAAGCTGGCCTGAAAGACGCAGAATTGCTGATCGCGGTGACAGAATCAGACGAGATTAACATGGTGGTCTGTCAGGTTGCCCATACGATTTTTGAAACCCCGACCCGAATTGCGCGTATTCGCGCGCGTGCCTATCTCGACCCGAAGGTTGGCCAGCTTTATAGCCGCGAGAATTTGCCCATTGATTATATTATTTCACCCGAACGCGAAGTATCGGCAGCTGTGGGGCGCCAATTGCAATTGCCAGGTGCATTTGATGTCAAGGATATGGCGGAAAATAAAATCAAGCTTATCGGCGTGCTATGCAAGGAAAACTGCCCTATTCTGGCGACCCCGATTAGGCACCTGACCAATCTGTTTCCTGGCCTTGGCATGACCATTGTTGCGATTATCCGCGATAATCAGGTGATCGTACCGCGTGATGGAACAGATATGATGCAGCCAGAAGACAGGGTGTATTTTGTCTGTGATGAAAAACATGCTGCCCGGGCGATGGCCAGCTTTGGTCATACAGAAGAGCAATCCAATTCGATTGTAATTTCCGGGGGCGGGAATATTGGCACATTGCTGGCACAAAATATGGAAATGAGCAGTGATGATGCCCAGGTGCATATCATTGAGCGCGACCGCGCCCGTGCCCGTAAAATTGCCGAACAATTGCAAAAAACCAGCGTTATCTGGGGCAATACGCTGGAAGCCGATATCCTGAAAGAAGCCGGGGCGAATACAGCTGGAACCTTTGTGGCGGTTTCCAATGATGACGAGGTGAATATTCTATCTGCCTTGCTGGCCAAAAGAATGGGCGCATTACATACCGTTGCCCTGGTAAATATGCCCGGCTTTGTGCCATTGATCAGCGCCCTTGGTGTGGATGCGGTGATTAATCCGCCGCAAATTACGGTTTCCTCTATTCTGGAACATATCCGGCGCGGGCGCATTCTGGATGTGCATTCCGTGGTAGAAGGGCTGGGCGAGGTGCTGGAAGCAGAAGCTCTGCCTACTTCGCCTCTGGTTGGACAGCCGCTTCGTAAATCACGTATTCCAAAAGGGGTCGCCATTGGCGCGATTTTGCGCGATGATGTGGTTATCGCTGCCAGAGGCGATACAGTTATCGAAGCCGGGGACAGGGTGGTGTTATTTGCTGCACCGGGCAAGGCCAGCCGTGCGGAATCTATCCTGTCTGACTAAACCATTTATCCTACCAGGGAACAAAAAGGGATATAGCAGATCATGTCACGGGTTGCGTATGTAAATGGCCGATATATTGCCCATCATCAGGCAGCGGTTCATATCGAGGATAGAGGCTATCAGTTCGGGGACGGCGTATATGAGGTGGTGATGGTGCTAAATGGCCAGTTTGTAGATTATGATGGCCATATAAAAAGACTTTATAACTCGCTGAATTCCATACAAATGGATGTTCCGATATCTGAGCCGGCATTAAAGATGATAATGACCCGAATGGTGCGGTTAAATCATCTGCAACATGGCTCTATTTACCTGCAAATAACGCGCGGAGTTGCCAGACGCGATCATAAATTTCCGGCCGCCAGCTGGCCGGCGATGGTAATGACCGCCAAACATCTTGCCAGCCCGCCTATGCCCGCCCAAAAGGGGGTAGCGGCTATCACAGCGGTAGATGAAAGATGGGCAAGGCGGGATATTAAAACCATTCAGCTATTACCTAATTGCCTGGCCAAACAACACGCTGCCGAAGCCGGGGCATTTGAAGCGATTTTAGTGATGCCCGATGGCAGTGTTTCCGAGGGTTCGTCCAGCAATGTGTGGATAGTAAATAAAGCAGGAGAGCTGGTTACCCGCACAGCCAGTGAAAATATTTTAAACGG
>JAURQT010000127.1 GCA_030835985.1 Alphaproteobacteria bacterium | reverse complement strand
GCTTTTGGGCTTCACTGCCAAAACTTTCAATCGGATGCATTACCAGAGAGGATTGCACGGACAACATCGAGCGATAGCCCGAGTCAATCCGCTCTACCTCGCGTGCGACCAGCCCGTAACAGACATGGTTCATGCCCGCCCCGCCATAATTTTCGCTGACCGTTACCCCTAACAGGCCAAGACTGCCCATCTCGCGGAAGATATCGGCATCTGTTTTTTCCTCGCGAAAGGCTTCGATAACACGCGGTGCCAGCTTTTCGTCTGCATAGGCTCTAGCGGTATCGCGCACCATCCGCTCATCTTCACTCAGCTGGGCTTCCAGACCAAATGGGTCAGCCCAGTCAAATACAGCTTTGGTTTTTGGCTTGGCTACTGGCTCTGCAATACTATCCATCATGTATGTCCTTTTTTAGTTTCCTCGCGGATATGGGTGTTTGTTAAAATACAAATCCGCGCGCCTATTGAAAAGATACTTTATCATATGATGCGAAAGTCCAAAAAGACACCCCCCTTTTTAACAGGGTTTCGCGCTATTTTTTCTGTACCTTCTCGCGCCGCCATATATAGATGCCTGACAGGATAATAATCGCTGCCCCGCTAAGGGTGGACGGGGCAGGAATTTCAGCAAAGACCATAAATCCCCAAAACATCGCAAACACCACCCCCAGATAATTTAGCGGTGCGGTCTCGCTGGCCTCCACCCGTTGCAGGGACAAGATCACCGCATAATGCCCCAGCCCGCCAAACAGGGACATACTGGCCATCATAATCACCGCGCCCGGGCTATCGGGGGCTACCCAGATAAAGGGCAACAGCAATGAGGTGCAAACCGCCCCAAATCCGGCGGTAAAAAACAGGGTAGTATTTGGTGATTCCGCATCGCCCAGCTTGCGCGTTAAAATAGAATAGCTGGCATAAAAACCGGCCGCCCCAAGTGGCAGGAGCGAGGCAAGGGTAAAAATATCGGATTGCGGCTGGATAATCACCAACGCGCCCATAAAGCCGGCCATCACGCTGAGGATGCGCCGCACCCCTATTTTTTCGCCCAGAAACAACACAGCCATAGCGGTAATTAGCAAGGGGGCAACCATAAAAATGGCCGCTGTCTGTCCCTGATCCAGATAATTCAGGCTTAAAAAGAAAAAACAAGTCCCGCCAAACAAGGCCGCAGAGCGTGCCAGTTGCAAACGCGGATAGCGGGCGACGATAACTTTATTTAGACGCGGGGCAAACAGAAACAAAATCAGCAAAAACTGGCCGGTATATCTGGCCCATACCACCTGCATCACCGGCTGGCTTTGCAATAGATATTTGGCCATCACATCCATTGTCGGAAAGCAAAAAGTGGCCAGCATCATCAGCAAAAACCCCTGCTGACGCAACGAAAGCCTGGAAAATAAAACAGCACCGGAAATCACTGACATTCTTTCTAAAAAGATAGAGATAACAGATAGCGCGACAGATAGCGCCTCATAGCCCAGAGCATGAGCCAGATAGCCATTGGCTGTAAAGGTAAAACAAGCGCCCGGCCGATTTTGCCTGGCTGCCTGTTTGATGCTCGAATTTTTGCAAATTATAGGCTATTATCACCCCATCAGAAGCAAAATTTAGCCTGAAAAAAGGGTAGGGTATGGCCGATAAACAGGACAAGAAAAAGCGGTGGGAAGAGCTTGCACAAGCAGAGTTAAAAGGCAAATCACCTGCGGCGCTGAGCGCCCATACAGCAGAAGGCATTGATATTGCCCCACTTTATACAAGCGCAGATCTGGACGGCCTTGACCATCTGGATAGCGTGCCAGGCGAAGCGCCCTTTACACGCGGGCCACGCGCGACCATGTACACTGTCCGCCCCTGGACTATCCGCCAATATGCCGGATTTTCCACCGCAGAAGAAACCAATAAATTTTTCCACAAAGCCCTTAATGCCGGGCAAAAAGGATTGTCGGTTGCTTTTGATCTGGCCACCCACAGGGGCTATGATTCAGACCATGCACGGGTGCGCGGCGATGTTGGCAAGGCCGGGGTAGCCATCGATACAGTCGAAGATATGAAACGCCTTTTTGCCGGTATTCCGCTTCAGGATATGAGCGTTTCCATGACGATGAACGGCGCTGTATTGCCGGTACTGGCCGCTTTTATTGTGGCAGGTGAAGAGCAGGGCGTTTCCCAGCAACAGCTATCCGGTACTATTCAAAATGATATTTTAAAAGAATTTATGGTGCGCAATACCTATATCTACCCCCCATCCCCATCCATGCGCATAGTATCGGACATTATTGCCCATACCGCCCGATATATGCCGAAATTCAATTCTATTTCTATCTCTGGCTATCACATGCAGGAAGCCGGGGCTAATCTGGTACAAGAGCTGGCATTTACCATGGCAGACGGGCTGGAATATTTAAAAGCTGCGAGGGACAGGGGGTTAGCGGTGGATGATTTTGCCCCGCGCCTGTCTTTCTTTTTCTGTATTGGCATGAATTTTTTTATGGAAGCGGCCAAATTGCGGGCGGCACGTACCTTGTGGGCGCGCTGGATGGAAAAGCTGTTTCAGCCCGGCAATCAGAAATCCTTGATGCTGCGCACCCATTGCCAGACCTCCGGGGCAAGCCTGGCCGAACAGGACCCTTATAATAATGTTATCCGCACCACCATAGAGGCGATGGCAGCGGTGCTGGGCGGCACGCAATCCCTGCATACCAATTCCTTTGATGAGGCGATTGGCCTGCCCACAGATTTTTCTGCGCGTATTGCCCGCAACACCCAGCTGATCCTGCAACATGAAAGCGGCATTACCGATACAGTTGATCCGCTGGCCGGCTCTTATTATGTTGAAAATTTGACCGCAGAGCTGATTGAAAAAGCCGATAAGCTTATCACAGAAATCCAGGATATGGGCGGCATGACAGATGCGGTACTGGAAGGCTTTCCAAAACGCGAAATCGAAAAAATGGCTACGGCCAGACAGGCGCGTATCGATAATGGCGAGGATGTTATTGTTGGCGTCAATAAATATCGCCCGAATGAGGATAGCCCGGTTGAGGTTCTGGATATTGATAATGATGCGGTGCGCGCCGAGCAAACCAAAGCACTGGATTTAATCCGCCAGCAACGTGATGAAAAGGCTGTAGAGGCCGCTTTGGATGCCCTGAAAGAGGCGGCAAAAAATAATAGTGGCAATTTGCTGGCACTCAGTGTGGAGGCGATGCGCGCACGTGCCAGTGTGGGCGAGCTATCGGCCGCCCTGGAAAGCGTATTTGGCCGTTTTATCGGCAAACAGGAAACCGTGCGCGATGTCTATCGCCAAACCTATGGCAGTGGCGCAGAAATCGATGCGGTAGAAACCGCCTTTAGCCGTTTTTGTGAAGAGACAAGCGAGACACCGATCTTATATATGGCCAAGCTGGGCCAGGATGGCCATGATAGAGGGGCAAAGGTGATTTCCTCTGCCTTTGGCGATTTCGGCATGGATGTGCGGGTTGGCACGCTATTCCAGACACCCGAAGAAGCTGTTTTGACAGCGATGGATATGGGCGCGCATATTATCGGGGTATCCTCGCTGGCAGCAGGCCATAAAACCTTGCTACCGGAATTAATTCAGATCCTGAAAGAAAAAGAAGCAGAAGATATTCTGGTGATTTGTGGCGGCATTATTCCGCAACAGGATTATCAATATCTGTATGATGCAGGGGTGGCAGCTATTTTTGGCCCTGGTACTGCTATTCCCGAAGCCGCCACAAAAACCCTGGATGCCGCCACCGATAATTTAATGCGGATGCATAATTATCGAAAGGATCGCCTGTCCAAAGCCGCTGGCTAGGGGCGCTTACGCCCCGCCACGCAGCTTGGCAAGGGTTGTGCGCGGGGTAATCGCATCAACATTGATATCCAGCTCGATAACCGCGCCTTTGTCGGCCTGGGCCGCCTTGGCAAACACCGCTTCAAAATCAGCTGTCTTGCCAACTTTAAAGCCTGCCATTCCATAGGCTTGTGCGACCGCGGCGAAATCCGGATTATACAGGCTTGTCCCGGAAATTCGGTTTGGATAATCGCGCTCCTGATGCATACGAAGAGTCCCGTAAGAACCATTATTCAGAACAAGAATAATCAGTTTTGCATTTGCCTGAATAGCTGTGCCCAGCTCGGCAATGCCCATCTGGATATCGCCGTCTCCGGCAAAACATACCACCTGGCGGCCAGGATAGGCCACACCTGCGGCAATCGCTGCGGGCAAGCCATAGCCCATCGCCCCGCTTTGCGGTGCTATTAGCCGCTGGTTGGGGCCAAAACAAAAGGCCTTGTTTGGCCATAGGGCAAAATTGCCTGCCCCGTTTGTTAAGATAGCATCTTCTGCCAGCTGTTCTTGCAAAATCGCCATCACCGCAGACATATCAACCGGGCTGTCCTGAGCAGCAGGGGTCAGAGAGGCAAGATAGGCCTTTCTATTTTCGTCAATAAAGGCTTTGCGTGAGGCCAGCTGTGCATCGCTCGCCACCTGTCCTGCCAATGCCATCGCAAATTGATTAGGCCCGGCATGCAGCGCAAGAGCCGGGTGATAAATCTTGCCAATTTCCATATCCGAGGCATGAACATGAATAATTTTCTGGCTGGCATAGGGAACATCCAGCAATGTCCAGGCTTGGGTCGTCCCCTCACCCAGCCGGATATTCAGCGCCAGAATAACATCTGCCTGTTTAATGGCTGCGGCGATATGCGGGGCCATCCCCACCCCGGCATCACCAATATAGATAGGGCTGTGATTATCGATAACATCATGATAGCGAAAGGCAGCCGATACCGGGAAATTCTGGCTTTCAGCAAAGCTCTGCAAGGCTTTTTTGCCGGCATCATTCCAGCCGCCGCCACCCGCCAGAATAAGCGGTTTTTTCGCAGCAGACAGCATTTCCATAGCCTGTGACAGGGCATCTGTATCCACTCCGGCTTCGGCAATGGTTACTGGCTGGCAAGGCTGGGAGGCTGTCATTTGAGTCAGCATATCTTCTGGCAGGGCAATAACCACAGGCCCTGGCCGCCCGGAAAGGGCAATATGCCATGCCCGGGTGATGATTTCAGGAATTCGGTCAGGATTATCAATTTCGGTTGCCCATTTTGCCAACGGCGTGAAAAAGGCGCGGTAATCTACCTCCTGAAAGGCCTCTCTGCCCTTGTCATCCACCGCGACCTGGCCAATAAACAGGATCATGGGCGAGCTGTCCTGCATGGCGGTATGCACGCCAATGGACGCATTGGTTGCCCCTGGCCCGCGCGTAACAAAGCCAATGCCGGGCTGGCCGGTCAGCTTGCCCCATGCCGCTGCGGCAAAGCCGGCCGCGCTTTCATGCCGGCATAAAGTGAATTTGATATCCGCATCATACAAGGCATCCAGAACCGCCAGATAGGATTCGCCCGGCACACCAAAGCCGGTCTTAACCCCCAGATTTGCAAGACATTTAACTAATAGCTCTCCGCCTGTTCTTGATGATTTGGACATTTTTTAACCCATCCCCGTAAAATAAAATATTCTCGTTTTAACTTATCTATATAAAGACCGGATTGACAAGCCTTGAAAGCCGACAAATCGCTTCTTACATAAAAAGAAGACAAGGCAAGCCGGCAAAGAAGACAAGGCAAGCCGGGTTGGTGGGGTATCACAACCCGGTATGCAGGCAAAATGGAAATGTAAAATGCTGCTGCTAGCAGGTTTTATCCTTTGCCCCTGTTATCGAAAAAATAACAGGACTTCATTATCAAACGCTGCAAGGACGTGCGCTTCATAGGCAAGGCACGTACTTCCTGATGTGAGGAGTAAAAAAATGAATACAG
>JAURQT010000126.1 GCA_030835985.1 Alphaproteobacteria bacterium | reverse complement strand
CTTATCACCCCATCTTGACCTGTAACCAACGCCAATATTGCTTGAGGCAGCAAATGAATAACCGTCGCAAAAAGGCTTTACCACAGATAGCTGTTCTGCCTATCGTCGCTATGGTCGGATTGGGTCTGGTCGGATTGGGTCTGGCCGGATTGGGTCTGGCCACATCCGGGCGGGCCAGCACAGAAAGCGGCGTGGAAGCGGTAGCGGTTATCGAGGTGGCCAGCGGCTATACCACCACCTATAATGTCGGGCTGTCCTTTGCCAGTAATAGCGATTGTACAGCCCGGGCCCTGCAGCTGAATATGATGCTGAATAATCTGCTGGCGCAGGGGGTATCGCTGGGCGGCAAGCCGATTAAAATCGCCTGTGAGCAAAGCCAGCCCATCCAGCCGGTCGCCAAGAATTAATAGCTCTGTCCCCCCTCTCTGCCTGGCCGCCTGCCAAGCCCTTTTTTATCAAACTTCATAACGCCATAGCCTTTGATAAATGGCCTGACATATATTAGGCTGGCAATGTCTGTATACAGATTTCCAAAAGGAGGGCGGCTGCTATGCGAAAATTTAAAACCGCCTGTCTGGGCGCAGGGTATTTTGCCCGGTTTCATCTGGACGCCTGGCAGAGATGTGCGGCAGCCCATCTGGTCGCCATTGCCGATCTTGACCCCGCCAAAGCGCGGCAATATGGCGTGTCTGTTTTTACGTCTCTGGAAGATATGCTGGGTGCGTGTCGGCCGGATATACTGGATATTATTGTCCCGCCCGCCGGTCATGCAGCCGCCATTCAAACAGCGATTGACCAGCAAATAAACTATGTGATTTGCCAAAAACCTTTCTGCCGGAATCTGGCAGAAGCACAGGAAATGACCGCCCGTGCCGAAGCGGCCGGCATCACCCTTATCATCCATGAAAATTTCCGTTTTCAGCCCTGGTTTCAAACCATGAAGGCGCATCTTGAAACAGGCGCGCTGGAAGAGATTTATCAAATGCGTTTTACCTTGCGCCCGAATGATGGTCGCGGGGCAGATGCCTATCTTGCCCGCCAGCCCTATTTCCAGAAAATGCCGCGCTTTTTGATACATGAAACGGCCATTCATTTTCTGGATGTTTTTACCTTCCTCCTTGGGTCGCCAGACAGCGTCTATGCTGATTTGCAACAGCGTAATCCGGCGATTTCAGGGGAAGATTCAGGCCATATCCTGCTGGGCTATGCAGATGGCAAACGCGCGATATTTGATGGCAATCGGCTGGCTGATCATGCCGCAGAAAATCATCGCCTGACCATGGGCGAGGGGCTTATCGAGGGCAGTGGCGGCAGCCTGTATCTGAACGGTTTCGGCGAGGTATTTTTTCGCAAAAACGGCGCGATTGAGGCAGAATGCCTGTTGCCGCGGCGTGAGCGGCCGGGCTTTGGCGGGGATTGCGTCTTTGCCCTGATTGCGCATATAACCGCGCAGCTCTCGGCCGGCCAGATGCCGGTAAATACCGCCCGGGAATATCTATCCCTGCTGGCTCTGGAAGAGGCGGTATATGATAGCGCTGAGCAGGGCAGAAAATTGCCTGTCCTGAAAACAGGATAAACTCTATTTTACAGCAGGCTGGAAATGGCTGGCCGCGGCATAGGCAGATGCCCAGGCCCATTGAAAATTATGCCCGCCCAGATGGCCGGTTACATCTACCACCTCGCCAATAAAATACAGACCCGGACAGGATTTGACCTGCATATCCCTGGAGGACAGCGCGTCTGTATCCACCCCGCCCAATGTGACCTCGGCCGTGCGATAGCCTTCTGTACCAGAGGGGCGGATATGCCAGCTATTGACTGTCTTGCCAACATTTGCCAGCACCCTGTCCGCAATATCGGCCAGCCGGCCATTGCCAGCGGTAATGTCGGCCATCTGCCCGGCCAGACGTTTTGGCAGAAACTGGCTCAGAACACCGGCAAGGTCGCGGCGCGGGGACTGCTTTTTCTGGGTGATCAGAAAATTGGCCATATCCTGATGCGGGGCAAGGTTGATACATATATCTGCCCCGCTTTGCCAGTAAGAGGAAATCTGCAAAATAGACGGCCCGCTCAGGCCGCGATGGGTAAATAACAGCCCTTCGGCAAAACAGCTTTTGCCAAAAAACACCTCTGCCTCTGCTGACAAACCCGATAAGCCGGCGCAAAACTCTTTCATCTGATCAGTAAAGGTGAGCGGCACAAGACCGGCGCGCGGGGGAATAACAGCCAGGTTAAATTGTTCAGCCAATTGATAGCCAAAGCCGGTTGCCCCTATTTTGGGAATAGACAGACCGCCTGTTGCCACCACCAGTTTATGTGCGCGGATGCCCCCTTCTTCTGATGTGATCTGAAAACCGGAAAGGCTGCGCTGAACCCCTGTTACCTCCAGCCCAAAGGCGGTATCCACCTGATGAGTGCGGCATTCTGCCAGCAACATATCAATAATATCCTGGGCGCTATTATCACAGAAAAGCTGGCCAAGTTTTTTTTCGTGATAGGAAATCCCGTAGCGTTCCACCAGCGCGATAAAATCCTGCGGGGTAAAGCTGGCAAGGGCAGATTTCACAAAATGCGGATTACTGGACAGAAAATTTTCCGGCCGACTATGGATATTGGTGAAATTACACCGCCCGCCGCCCGAGATGCGTATTTTCTCTGCCACTTTGCGGCGATGATCTATCAGCACCACTTTTTGCCCGCGTGCAGCGGCAAGCCCTGCACAAAACAGGCCGGCCGCCCCGGCGCCGATTATCGCAACATCATAAACAGAATTAAACAGGCTGGCAGGGCGCATCATCAACAAAAACTTCATCATACAACAGGTAAAGGCGGTTTTATCGCCTGTCGCCAGTGATACGCGATCCCTTTTATAATAGCTATATCCAATATTAAGCGCAGCGGAAAATCGCGCACCACAGACAGGCCACAAGCTGAGTAGGGTTGGGGGCAGATTTCCTCCCCGATATTGGTAATGCGGCTAACCCCGGCTTGCCGGCCTCTGGCATGATATCCCCGACTTATCTGCCCCGTAACTATAAAAAAAGAGAAAAGAAAATGAAATTCACCAGACGTGATGTGACCAGGCTTTTAGCCCTGCCTGTGATATTCCATGCAACCAAAACAGCTATCGTTCCGGCTCATGCCGGCCTGTCCAGAGACCCGGCCTTTCGCGAGGCGGTACAGGCAGCGATGCTGGAATATATTGATGCAGCAAAGATAAAAGGCCATTCGCTGATTTTTGATCCCGTCAAAGGCGATTTTGTGAAAGCGCGTTTTAAGAAGCTGCATAAAAATTTATCGCTGGTTGCCGATAGTTTTTATGTATCTTGCGCAGATTATGAAACCGAGGCGGGCGATGTGCTGGATGTGGATTTCATGGTCGCCGAACAGGATGGCTATTATGCCGTGTTCCAGTCGGTTATTCATATGCGCGATGGCCAGTTGCGTAATCAGCATATGGAAGATGCAAAAATTATCTTTGCCAACACAGGCGGCGGTTGTGCGGCCAAATGTGGTGCCGGGTGCGGGGCGAAATGTGGTGCCGGGTGCATCGCCAAAATATGTGGGAGCGCGGCTATCGTCTGGAAAACAAGATTAATGCCCAGACATATTTTGCCAGTGATGGCTATCAAATCACCCATCTGTTTGAGGGCAAAACAATGTATGCCGCAACTTTTGTAAAAAGACACTAGGCGAATTATAACCGAGCCATCTCCTAGACTTCCCTACCCTAAGGCTCGCTTATAAAAGGAAGGCCGTATGTGAAAACATACGGCCTTTTGCCTTGTCCCCGCCAGTTGGATTAACGGCCGGTAAATATCTTGCCAATATCATAAATGATGTTGGCGATTTCTGATTCCAGCGGGAAAGACAGCACCCCCATCACGCTATATCCCAGCAATAGCGGAAAGATATAAAAACGGATCATAAAGAAAAACCAGGCAATATAAAGCGGCTTTAACCGTTCAATTAAAAAGCCGGGCGTAATAGGGGCACATAAATTAAGTATGGGCTGGGTGAATTTGACAAACACCCGCATGAAAAAGAAATCCGAATTATCCTGCAAAAATATAGACATACCGAAGCGGCCAATTAATGTCCACATTATCGCGCCCATTAAATAATCGATTATGATAATCCAGATCGGGTATTCTGACACAGCTTGCCTCATTATCTATTTTAAAAATGAAAAGAAGAGCGGGACTGTGGCCGCCGCTCTTCTATAGTGTTTTAGCACATCATCATCGACAAGGATTAAGCGTTAGTCACCACTTTACCACTCGGGATTCTGATTTCATCCACCATTTTCTGGGTTTCAGCATCTGGCGCTTCGGTCATCAGGCTGACAACAATCATCAGGATAAGACTGACCGGCATACCGATCATACCAAAGCGCAGACCATCAATACCTATCCACGGGGTCATGCCGGCAAATTGAACCATATACAGATACCATGCACCGGCACCAAAGCCGCCTACCATACCGGCAATTGCGCCAGCCCGGTTAGCCCGCTTCCACCAAACACCCAATACCAATGGGAAGAACAGCCCTGAATTGGCAAAACAGAATGCCCAGGCCACCGCCCCCAGGATAGAGGTAAGTTTCAATGAGGCCACAAAAGCCCCTGCCGCACCGATCAGGATCAACAGGATACGTGCCACAATCAGACGTGTTTTAGTGTCTGCTTTTGGATCGATAATCTTGTAATACAGATCATGTGACAGAGCGTTTGCAATCGCCAGCAACAGACCATCGGCTGTGGACATCGCTGCTGCCAGCCCCCCTGCGGCCACCAGGCCAGAGATCACATAAGGCAGGCCGGCCATTTCAGGTGTTGCCAGCACAACAATATCACCGCGCATGAAAAATTCATTTATCTGCACAATGCCATCGCCATTGCCATCCACAACTTTCAAAAAGCCAACATTGCTCCATTGCTGAATCCATTCAAGGTTTGTCACCTCGGAAACAGATTTGCCAATGATGCTGGTCGCCACATTCGGGTCAAGCAGAGACAGCTTGGTAAAGGTCGCCAAAGCAGGTGCGGTCAGATACAGACCACAAATAAACAGCAATGACCAGCCCACTGATTTACGCGCATTGCGCACAGAATCGGTGGTGAAGTAACGCATCAGAACATGTGGCAGAGACGCTGTACCAGCCATCATACACAATACCAATGTAAAGAACTTCCACTTTTCCATAAAGCTTTCGCTGGCATCATTGATACCAACCGTTAGCGCTGCCAGCTTGCCAGCTTCTGCCTGGGCTTCAGCTGTTGGCAGTAATGTGCCAACCCCAAGGAGTGCTTCCAGCTCCTGTACCCGGCCAACCGCTTCAAACTGTGCAAAATGCGGAATAAGACCATAGCCAAGCGTGTTTGACATCCAGAAAACCGGGATCAAATAGGCCACAATCAGCACGATATACTGGGCTACCTGTGTCCAGGTCACCGCACGCATACCGCCCAGCATAGAGCAGAACAAGATACCTGCCAGACCGATCCAGACACCCACTTCAAATGGAATTTGAAGGGCGCGGGCAGCCACTGTACCTGTACCGTTAATCTGGGCTGTCACATAGGTAAAGGATGCAACCACCAGAATTAATACCGCACAGAAACGTGCCAGATTACCGCCATAACGTGTCCCGATAAAATCTGGCACAGTATAGGCACCAAACTTGCGCAAATATGGCGCAATCAGCGAGGCCACCAGCACATAACCGCCAGTCCAGCCGACCAGGAACGCCATATAGGGATAGCCTTTGAGGTAAATACCACCTGCCATCGCAATAAAGGACGCACCGGACATCCAGTCCGCAGCGGTTGCCATGCCATTATATACAGCCGGCACTTCGCGGCCGGCCACATAATACTGGTCAGATTCCATTGTCCGTGACAACACCCCGATCAGAGCGTAAATCAGAACTGTAAAGGCAACAAACATCCAGCCAATGATGGTATTTTCAACACCAGCGGCTTCCAGAATGCCCATTAAAATTACAAAACCAAGAAAGCCAAGCGTGTAAAGCCCATAGACTTTACCCAGATTAGCGACAAATCCACCTTCTAGTCTAATCATAATCCGGCCCCCCTTATTTCTCTTCCAGTCCGAACTCTTCGTCGATTTTATTCTGACGAGAGGCGAACCAGAAAACCAGAATGGCGAAAGCAATTTGCGATCCCATGCCAGCCATAAAATACGCACCAGGGAATGATGGGCTATTCAACCCCTCACCTGCCCAGTGAATGACAAAGGAGATCACTGCCCAAACCGCCAGAACGGTAAAGGTAAGCGACCTGGTCTTTGCCCAGTGTTGCTCTTTTTTCGTAGACATAAAGTTTTCTCCCCAACTAGTCTATCGGCCTAGTGCAGAAGAGAAATTCTATTTATATTATGGAAAATGAGCGCTGGAATCCCAACGCTTTACCCATGATGATAAATAATTCCCCCCCGGAACTAGTTGCCTTATCATACGCGAATAAGGCAAGTTAGTCAAAACAGGTTGGCAAATCAGGGTAAGAAAATTGCGCAATTTCCTTAAAAACATCGCGAATATGCTACGCTATGATACCACCCCTACCCTTGCAGAATATGACCAACTAGCAGATTTCATTGAAAAACAATCCTCGTTTGTCAGTCAGGTCACCTTATATACCTACATCAAAACCAGAGCCGGGACACAATGGCCAAAGCTGTTTGAGAATGACGAATATCTGGCCTCGTTAAAGATTGCCAGATGGCATATTTTTGCAGCTTGTGTTGCGGATCTCTCTATTTTTACCGCCGCCCGGTTTCATAAAGCAGGGCAGGCAGATCAGAAAGTTTGTGCCGCGATTGCCCGGCAGCTGATCGCTGCTATTCTGGATAAGATAGAACAGGAAGATGTGGAAAAGGCCGTTTTTCATACCGCTATTAAAAATAGCGAAAAACGTTGCCGGAAAACAGATTATGCACAGGCAGCCGAGGGCGATTATGCCTTTCAGACCAGCGCGCAAGCCTTGCTGGACTGGGCACCTGTGATTGATGATTTCAAAAAAAATGACGAGCTGATTGTGCGTAATTCTATCCATTTGCGCTGGATAAGTGTTCGGCGCGATCTGGCAAAAGGTCTGCAGACAGAGCCGGTGCTGGCGGAAATGACCCAACAGCCGAAATGACTAAAAAAAAGGGGTTAACAAGCCCGGTTAACTTACCGCATCCTACCTCAGCGCACGGCCTGGTCAGCTTTAATCATATCTGCGGCTTTTTCGGCTATCATCATGCTCGGGGCATGGGTATTGCCCGAGGTGATAATCGGCATGATAGAGGCATCTGCAATCCGCAATCCCCTTAGCCCATGCACCCGCAGGCGGCTATCGACCACATCACCTGTTTTCGGGTCAGGGCCCATACGGCAACTACAGGCCGGATGATAGACCGTATTGCCTGTCTGGCGGGCAAATGCCAGCAGCTCTTCTTTTGAGCGCATAACGCTGCCCGGCCGTTCTTCTGCCACTACCAGCCCCTCCATCGCCGGCGCGTTCATAATATCGCGGGCAATTTCCATCCCCCTTACCAGCACGTCTTTATCTTTATCCGCGCTGAGGTAATTAAACCGGATAGAGGGCGGTGCAAACGGATCGGATGAGCGGATATGCACATATCCCCGGCTGTGCGGGCGCAAGGGGCAGGGGCCAATGGTCAAGCCGGGAAAACTGTCAAAAATACGCCTGGCAGGATTGGCAAAGCTGGCATGGGCAATATGATATTGAATATCTGGCCGGGCGTCATTCGAGTCACTGGAAACAAACCCTGCCAGCAAGCCGGCAGTAAGAGACAGGCTACCTTTTCGAAACAGCGCATAACGGGCTATTTCTTTCAGCAACGCTATCCCGCGGCTGGTTTCATTCAAAGAGCTATTCGGGGCAAGACGCCAGGTCAGGCGGGTAAGAAAATGATCGCTTAAATGCTCGCCCACCCCGTCCAAAAGATGGCGAACCTCTATTCCGGCTGACCTCAGAATATCGGGACGGCCAATGCCGGAAAGCTCCAGCAATTGTGGTGAGCCAAACGCCCCTGCGGCTAAAACCACCTCTCTTGTCGCGGTTACTTGGCGCTCCTTGCCGCGATAAAATATCTGAACCCCTGTAACTTTTTGGCTATCTTCTGCGCTGAATAATAGCCGCATCGCCTGGGCATTTTTTAAAATATGCAGATTTTTGCGATGCCGGACAGGATGCAAAAACGCCCGGTAAGCAGAATGACGCTGACCATTTTTCTGGGTGACCTGAAAATAGCCAAACCCGGCCTGGCTTTGACCATTATAATCATCATTTCCCGGATAGCCCTGTTGCTGGGCAGCTTTGCACACATCATCCAGAATATTTGGCCCCAGCCGGAGGGCTGATACCGATAATGGCCCGAGCTGGCCATGATATTGGGCATCTATTTTTTGGCCAGTTTCTGCGGCCGCCTGGAATAATTCCTGACTATTTTCAGATTTGATAAAATAGGGGCGCACCGCATCATAGCCCCAGCCCGGATTGCCGGCTGCCTGCCAGTCATCGAAATCCTGTTTCTGGCCGCGTACATATAACATACCATTGATAGAAGAGGTGCCGCCCAAAATCCGTCCACGCGGCATCGCCATGCGCCTGCCTTGCAATTCGGCTTCCGGCTCTGTTTGATACATCCAGTTCACTTTCGGGTTGACCATTGTATGAACAAAACCGCCTGGCACCTGTACCGACAGCCGCGCATCATGCCCACCTGCCTCAACCAGAATCACCTTTATTTTCGGATCTTCACTTAATCGGGCGGCCAGCACGCAACCCGCCGACCCTGCCCCGATAATGACGTAATCTGCCTGCATCATACTAGACAGTTGCAGTCATGCCGCCATCCACAAAAATGGTCTGGCCATTTACAAAATCAGAAGCAGATGAGGCCAGAAACACACACACCCCGACCAGCTCATGCGTCTCGCCCCAGCGCCCTGCCGGCGTGCGCGCAATCAGCCATTCATTAAATTCTTGATTGGCGGTTAGCGCTTCATTTAATTCGGTTTTGAAATAGCCCGGGGCAATCGCATTGCAATTCAGCCCCTTGGCTGCCCAGTCGGCGGCCATGCCCTTGGTCAGGCTGCTAACCGCCCCTTTCGATGCGGTATAGGGCGCAACAGACGGGCGTGCCAGCAAGCTCATCACCGAGGCGATATTAATAATTTTACCGGCTTTACGTGCCAGCATATATTTTGCCGCCGCCTGGCTGACAATGAAGACAGAACGCAGATTTGTGGCAAGCAGCTGATCAAATTTATCTATCTCGAAATCCTCTAGCGGGACGCGATGTTGCATACCGGCATTATTAACCAGAATATTTATCGCCCGGCCGCTTGCCTCCAGCCCGTCAATCGCTGTTTTGCTTTCATCATGGTTGCTGACATCAAAGGCACAGCTTTGTGCCTCTATCCCGTCTTTTTGCAGCTCTGCTGCCGCCTTATCCAGAGCAGGCTGATTGCGGCCATTAAGGATAATGCTGGCCCCTGCCATACCCAGCCCGCGTGCCAGCGCAAAGCCGATACCGCGCGATGCCCCTGTAATAAGGGCGGTTTTGCCGCTTACATCAAATAAATTTCCCGCCACTTTTCACCCCCCCTAAAAAACGTTGCTCCTACCGGCCATACAAGCCAAGTGTGCGCGCTTGTAATTTTAATAAAGCGGTGATATGTGCCAGTGTTGGCGCTTTTATCCCCAGCCTGTCTGCCAGTTCCAGAACCGCAGTAACCAGCGGGTCAATTTCCAGTGGACGGCCAGCCTCGATATCCTGACGGGTGGACGGCTTATGCCCGATAATCCGCGCCGCGCCTTCAATTCTGTCTTCTATGCTGACATTAAAGCGCACCCCTATTGCCTCACCAATTTGCTGGCATTCTGCCATAATGGTATGAACCAGATGCCGGCAAGCCGGGTCATTGCCAATTTCATCCAGGCTTGCCCCTGTCAGCGCAGATACCGGATTAAAAGAACAATTGCCCCATAATTTTACCCATATCTCATCACGGATACGTTTTTTTTGCGGGGCTTTCAGGCCGCCGGCTATCAGCAACTGGCTGAGGGTTTTGACCCGCTCGCTGGCCTCGCCAGAGGGCTCACCCAGGCTAAAGCGCTCGCCATCCATATGCTGAATAACACCAGGCTTGGCAATTTCACACGCCGGATAGACCACACAGCCAATAGCGCGTTCTGCCCCAATCTCGGCATAGATACGCCCGCCCGGATCAACCGATTGCAATGGCTGATTATCCAGAATAGTCCCGGTATTGGCATGATAGAAATACCACCAGGGCAGGCCATTTACCGCTGACACAATGGCAGTATCCGCGCCCAATAGCGGCTTCATCTGATCAATAATATGGGGGATGCCATGCGCCTTTAATGCCAGAATAATATAATCCTGCTCTGGCAATTCTGCCGGATTATCAGTGGCGCGCAGCCGATGCTCGGATACCTGCCCGTCCTTTATCAGCCGCAAGCCCTTTTCGCGAATAGCGGCCAGATGCGGGCCTCTGGCAATCAGGCTTACCTCTGCCCCGGCACTATCCAGGCAAGCGGCCATATACCCGCCAATTGCCCCCGCCCCATAGATACAGATTTTTGTCATAACATTTCTCTTTTAATCGGCTGTGCGCTGTTTTGCTCTGCTTTATAGCCCCAGCTTTTCTGCCAGACCAATGCGTTGCAGCTTGCCTGTTGCCCCTTTTGGAATTTCATCCAGAAAGCGGATATGTTTTGGCACTTTAAATTTTGCCAGATGGGCATTGGCATATTCTTTTAGCTCGGCCTCGCTCAGGCTTGCCCCTTCGGCCAGCACCACCGCCGCCGCCACATCCTCGCCCAGCATTTTATCCTCAACAGCAAAGGTCACCACCTGCTGGATAGCGGGGTGTTCCATCAGGACATTATCCACCTCCAGCGGCGAGATTTTCTCGCCCCCCCGATTTATAATCTCTTTTAATCGGCCGGTAATTTTCAGATAGCCATCGGCATCGAAATAGCCCTGATCACCGGTTCTGAACCAGCCATTAGTAAAGCTGCTGGCATTGGCGGCATCATTATTTTCATAGCCCGGCGTAACATTTTCCCCGCGAATAGAGACCTCGCCCTCGCTGCCCTGAGGCTGGACAGTACCTTCAGCATCCAGAATACATACCTCCGGGTTGGTAGCAATGCCGACAAAACCGGCCTTTTGCCTGCCCTTGCCAAGCGGATTGGACGTCATCTGATGGGCAGCCTCTGTCATGCCGTAAGCCTCGATAACCGGGCAGCCAAACGCGGCATTAAGCGCATCAAACACTGCTGGCGGAAGCGAGGCAGAAGAAGAGCGGATAAAGCGCAACCCCAATGATTTAGCCACATCCGGATTGCGCTGGGCGCGCAGTAAAATCGCCTGATGCATGGTTGGCACACCGGAATACCAGCTGATCTTTTCCTGTGCGGCCAGATCAAAAAATTGCAAGGCATTAAATCCGGCTGAACAGCATACAGATGCCCCCTTGCCCATAGAGGCAGCCAATACAGCTATCAGACCGTGAATATGAAAAAGCGGCATGATATTCAAACAATGATCGGCTCTTTCCAGCTCCAGGCTGGCGGCGATATTACGCGCAGAAGCCAGAATGTTTTTTTGCAACAGAGGCACAACTTTTGGACGTGAAGTTGTTCCGGATGTATGCAAGACCAGCGCTTCATCTTCTGTACTGGCAGGCCAGGCTGCGGCCTGTTCATCAAACAGGGTAAAGCTGCCGGCAGGGACGTTATCGGCTACCCGTGCCTCTACCACCTCAATGCCCAGTTTGGCGGCGGCGGCTATCACCGGATTGGTGCTGCCCTCGCCAACAATCACCCGCTTGGGGCGCAAATCCTCGAGATAAAATTCATATTCTGCCTGTTTATAGGCAGGGTTCAACGGGGCAGCCGACATATAGCTGGCCACAGCCAGAAAGGCAGAGGCCATTTCCGGGCCATTTGGCAGAACAATCGCCACCCTGTCCCCTGCTGTCAGCCCCTTGCCAGCCAGCTGGCCGCCAATGGCTTCGATATGGGCACGAAGCTGTGCATAAGACATAGCCGGGCGAGCAGGGGCGGTAAGTGCCACATCCTTATCCTCGCCAATATCCAGTAAAGATTTAATCGTCATTTCAAAACCCGAATTCCAATTTGTTGTACATTATTTCCCTTCAAAGAGGCGTTATTTTGACAGACAGGCATCCTGGCCAGACCAAGCTGTTTTACCCCTTTTTTTTCTCTATATTTATACGCATAAAAAAGGCAGGTTAGTCATCTGTTATCTCAATCTGTCCCTTTTCTATCAGACTGGCAATTTTATCATGGGTTATCAGCCCGTCTGCCACACGTGCATCCAGGGCGATTTCCAGCTTTTGAACCTTGTGCAAGGCATTGATAACGCTATTTATTTCTGTAAAAGGTACAATAACAACCCCGTCAATATCGGCAATTACCATATCCCCGTCACAAATATGCTGGCCACCAAAATCAAGACCAAACCCCACCCGACCTGGCCCAGTCATAAAAGGGGTTGCCGGGGTGATACCCGTTGCCCAAACCGGAAAATCAATTTCGTTAATGCCGTGAATATCGCGTACCGGACAATCCATCACCATTGCCACAACCCCCGCATTTATCAGCATACCGCATAGCCTGTCCCCTGCCCCTGCACAGCTTTGATTGCCGGCAAATCCGGCTATCAGAATATCGCCCTTTTTGGCATAATGAATGGCGGCAAAAGAAGCCAGCACATCCGCAGATGCGTTTTCAGCTGTCAAAGCAGGCCCGGCGATGGATATTCCGCTGGCAGGTAATTTTGTTTGCCGGGAAATCGATAAATGCACTGCCCCGCGCCCGCCCCTTGCATCTACAATCTGGCCAGTAGGCACATTTTCAAAAGCGGCAATCTGCTCTGGCGTTGGGCGGCGTCTGGTTTTCTTTACCTTTAATAGGGGGGGATCTTCTATCATGGGCCTGTAACCTGTAAAAATTGTATTGGAAAATCGATAAATATATTCAAGGATACCCCAGCCTAGCAAGGAAAGCAGGCTGCGTGCAAATATAAGAAAATACTAGAATAAAAAGAAGAGATTCCGGAATAAAAAGATGAGATTCCGGCTGAGACTTGCCGCCACCAGCACAGATGAGGGCGACAAGCTTGGAGGAACGATGAAGTTGCGATCAAACACAATTCAAGCAAAGCCGGTTACGAACAAGCCTGCCAGATAAACAGATGCACCACACACCCAAAAACCAATGCATCTGCTCCATGCTATATGGCAGATAAACAGGCCCATATCTCTAAATACAACTATATAAGGTATAGTGCAAACAATTTTTGTCTATATATTGTATTTTTAGCGTTTTGCCTAAGGCGCGCTTCGCAGGTCGCGTTCTGCCTGTCGCCGGGCTTTTTGCTCTTTTTTCTGGCGCGTAATCGCTTTTGCCTGTCCTGCGGTCAGGCAATCCGGGCATAAACAGCTATCTGCCAGATCAAAATTACCTGTCATATTGGGCAGGCTCATACACCAGCAGGAACGCTCTTTGGTTGAGCCGCATTTAAAGTGTGTGCCGCATTTCTTGCATATCAGGGTTTGCATATTCTGCCTCCGATAGTCAGGGAACGTAAACCGGGTCACCATGGCCTATGATGGGCAGAATTATACTCGCGATCTATGACAAAACCGACATTTGCCCCTGCCCGGATGACGCACCCGGACAGGAAAACAGGTCTCTTATACAGATTATTCCGTGCCGGTTCTGGATGCTCTTTTCCGCTCATGCGGATCCAGATAGCGTTTACGCAAACGCAGGCTGACAGGGGTTACCTCTACCAGCTCATCTGCATTGATATAAGCCATCATATCCTCGAGCGTCAGGCGGCGCGGGGGGGTCAGCAATATCGCATCATCCGATCCAGAGGCACGAACATTGGTCAATTTCTTGCCCTTCAGAACATTAACACCCAAATCATTATCGCGGTTATGCTCGCCCACAACCATCCCTTCATAGACCTTGTCCTGGGGCGAGACAAACATCACCCCTCTATCCTGTAAATTAAACAGCGCATAGGCAACCGCCTGTCCGGTTTCGGTAGAGACCAGCGCGCCATTACGCCGACCGCTAATATCGCCTTTATAGGGGGCATAGCTGTGAAAAACGCGGTTCAATACCCCTGTGCCGCGTGTTTCGGTCAGAAACCTGCCCTGATAGCCGATGAGACCGCGTGAAGGCGCAAGGAAGACCAGCCGTGTCTTGCCAGAGCCGGCATTGCGCATATCGACCATTTCGGCTTTGCGCTGATTAAGGGTATCTATCACCGGGCTGGCATAATCTGCATCCACATCAATGATAATTTCTTCCAGCGGTTCATGGCGCTGGCCCTCTATCATGCGATAGAGGACTTTTGGCCGTGAAACCGTCATCTCAAAGCCTTCCCGGCGCATGGTTTCGATCAATACGCCCAGCTGCAGCTCGCCGCGCCCGCCAATTTCAAAACTGTCACGATTTTCACTTTCCGCAAAAGTGATAGCCACATTCACCTCTGCTTCGGCCAATAACCGCTCGCGGATCATGGTAGAGGTCACTTTTTTGCCTTCTGTTCCGGCAAACGGGCTGTCATTTACCGAGATGGTCACCGACATGGTAGGCGGGTCAATCGGGGTAGAGGCAAGCGGCTGTGTCACCTGCGGGCTGGCAATCGTATCGGAAACAGAGGCTTTGGACAGCCCTGCGATACAGACGATATCGCCGGCACTTACCGCCTCTGCCGGCACTCTTTCTGTGCCTTCAAACCGCAATAATTTTGTTAATCGCCCGCTTTCCACCACCGTGCCATCCAGACTAAGCGCACGCACAGAATCATTAACAGAAATCTGACCCTGCATCACCCGTCCGGTCAGGCAACGCCCCAGAAACTGATCTGAATCCAGCAAGGTTGCCAGCATCGCAAAGGGCGCATTTATATCGGCTTGCGGGGAAGGGACATGCGCGATAATGGTCTCCAGCAACGGGTCAAGAGAGCTGCGCTCATCGCCCAACTCCCTGACGCACCAGCCATCACGGCCAGAGGCATAGAGAATGGGAAAATCAAGCTGATCATCATTGGCATCAAGCGCCACAAACAGATCAAACACCTCGTCAACCACTTCTTCTGGCCGGCCATCAGGCTTATCCACCTTATTGATAATCACCATTGGCCGCAGCCCGAGTGCCAGGGCTTTGCCCAGCACAAATTTGGTTTGTGGCATCGGCCCTTCTGCGGCATCGGTTAACAGGATAACCCCGTCGGCCATGTGCAGGACACGCTCTACCTCGCCGCCGAAATCGGCATGGCCGGGCGTATCGATAATATTGATACGAATATCGCGCCAGCGCACGGAAGTGGGCTTGGCAAGAATGGTAATGCCGCGCTCTTTTTCCAGATCGCCTGAATCCATGATCCGTTCATCAATTTTCTGATTTTCCCGGAACATACCGCTTTGTTTCATGATCGAATCGATCAGGGTTGTTTTGCCATGATCCACATGGGCAATAATGGCAATATTGCGAAGCTCTTCACGCATTCTGGTGTAACTTTCTATAAAAAAATAGCTTGATAATCTATGGGTTAAAACAGCTGCTAGGTCGGCACATGATCCAGCAAAATAATACCGGCATCCTGCATCGCAGATATCTGGCCAGCCAGAGACCCGTGTAAATCTATGGCTCGGCAGGCAGGCATCACCACCGAAACCTGATAGCCCAGCGCGGCCGCATCCAGTGCAGAAAAAGCCACGCAATAATCGGTGGCCAGCCCGGCCAGAACCAGCCTGTCAATCTGCCGGCTGCGCAAATAGCCATCCAGACCTGTAATGGTTTTATGGTCATTTTCGAAAAAGGCCGAATAGCTATCAACAGAGGCGCGAAAGCCTTTACGCACAATCATCTGAAACGCCTCTGTTTTCAGCCCGGGATGAAAAGCAGCGCCGGTGCTGTTCTGCACACAATGAACCGGCCATAATGTCTGCGCCCCATAGGCCATTTCCATGGTGTCAAACGGGCTGGCAGTTGCATGGCTGGACGCAAAGCTGGAATGGCCCCGGGGATGCCAATCCTGTGTGGCCACCACATTTTCAGCGATATCGATCATCGCATTGACAGGGGCAACAACCGCATCGCCTGCCGCCACCGCCAGATGGCCACCCGGGCAAAAATCATTTTGCACATCTATCACCAGCAATGCGGTTGAAGCGGCACGCAGGAGCGCATTATTTTCTGGCATCATATTGCACCGCCTCCTTCCAGTGTTTGCGGCATAAAGAGACATATTTATCATTGCCGCCAATTTCAATCTGGGCACCGTCTGTTACAATATCGCCCGTGGCAGTTTGACGGATAACCATCGTCGCCTTGCGCCCGCAATGACAGATGGTGCGAATCTCGCGCACGACATCCGCAATGGCCAGCAATTCTGCTGACCCCGGAAACAGCTTGCCCTGAAAATCGGTACGCAAGCCATAACACATTACCGGCAAATTGTAATCATCTGCCAGAACAGAAAGCTGCCAGACCTGTTGCGGGGTCAGGAACTGGGCTTCATCCACCAGCAAACAGGCCAGCTTTGTTTGTTGATGAACAGCCAGAATATCTGTCAGCAAATCTGTCTGATTATCAAAACTATGCGCGTCCGCAGACAGGCCAATGCGCGAGGCGATAACCCCCGAACCGGCCCTGTCATCCAGCGCGGCTGTCAGCAACAATGTTTGCATGCCGCGCTCCTGATAATTATGCGAGGCTTGCAACAATATTGTCGTCTTGCCAGCATTCATCGCCGAATAAGAAAAATACAGCTTTGCCACTAATCTATCGTCTTATATTTGCCAGAGTTATATGGGTGAGGCTACCGGGTATATCTGCCTCTATACAGGCAAATTACACCTGACTGCCCACTGGCTAAATCAGCCTTGTTAAAATGTCCAGCTAAAAACACATATTCCGGGCAGATATCGACTGCATTGTACCGGCCCGAAAAGCGCGTTAAACTTGGCAACCAGGAAGCAGGCGAGCAGAGGATAACCGATAATGACCCGTTCAACAGATTTTGAAATGCTGGAAGTGCTGGAAAACCCCGTCATAGAGGTTAAACTGGCAAAATTGCGCCATAAAGACACCTCGGCACAGGATTTTCGCCGCACGCTGTTTGAGTTAACAGGGCTGATGAGCGCGGCTGTTTTTCGGCATATCAAAACAGAAATTATCGAAATTGAAACCCCTCTGGAAACCATGCAGGGCGCCGCCTTGCCAGAGTATGCACCCTGTATTGTGTCTATCTTGCGTGCCGGAAACGGGATGGCAGACGCTTTGAGCGTCATTTTGCCAGAAGCGGCAATTGGCCATATTGGCTTGCAGCGCCACCATAAAACCCATGCAGCAGAATTTTATTATGAAAAACTGCCTGCTGACATTTCTGCCAGACAGGTGATTATGACCGACCCGATGCTGGCCACAGGCGGCTCTGCTATCGTGACCGCAGACAGGCTAAAAGCAAAAGGGGTAACAGATATTGTTTTTTGCTGTCTGGTCGCCGCCCCGGAAGGGGTTACTGCTTTTAGTGCTGCCCATCGGGATATTCCGATTATTACCGCTGCCCTCGACCGCGAATTAAATGACCAATGCTATATATTGCCGGGGCTGGGCGATGCAGGGGACAGAATTTATAACACCTGAGCCAGCGATGCAGATTTAGCCCAGATTATCCGGCCCAAAGCTGTGGGGCAATAACTCGGCCAGGGTAAAGCGCTGGCGCAAGCCCTGTTCATCACAGATTAAAATATCAATATCTGCGGGCGCAAATTCGCGTATCCGCTGGCGGCATCCACCGCAGGGCGTGCATAAAAAAACGCCGCGCCCGGCTATTGCGATACGGGTGATTTTTCTGCCCCCCGCCCCTATCATCGCAGCGATAGCCCCTGCTTCGGCACAACTGCCCACAGGATAGGCCGCATTTTCCACATTCACCCCTGTATGGATATGCCCGTTTTCATCTTCTATGGCCGCGCCTACCTGAAACTGGCTATAGGGGGCATAGGCCAGCGGCATTGCGTTTATCGCGGCGGCTATCAGCGCATCTGACATACTATCTCTCCTTTACATAAGGGGTGCCGATGGCACGCGGCGGCGTTGCCTTGCCGATAAAGCCTGCCAACAGGATAACGGTCAGCACATATGGCAGCACTAAAATCAAATCGGTCGGGATCTGGCCAAGGACAGGTACTTCCACCCCTTGCAAACGCGCCGCCACCGCATCCAGAAAACCAAACATCAAACAGGCCGCCAGAGCAGGGACAGGCTGCCAATTCCCAAAAATAAGAGCGGCCAGCGCAATATAGCCCTTGCCGGCTGTCATCTCGCGCACAAAACCTGCCCCATGCGCGATAGACAGATAGGCCCCGGCAATACCGCATAAAATACCGGCAATAATCACCGCACGATAGCGCAAGCCGGAAACACTGATACCGGCTGTGTCTACTGCTTCGGGTTTTTCGCCAACCGCCCGAAGGCGCAAACCAAAAGCCGTTTTAAACACAACCCGGCTGGTTATCCAGACAGCCGCCAGTGCGACCCAGACCAGAATATTATGCCCCGATATAATCTCTTTATAAATCGGCCCGATAAGGGGCAGGGCATTCACCGCTTCGGCAAAAGGCAGGTCGATCGCGCCAAACCGCTCATCACGCGAGAGCATCGGGGTTTGCCCGCCCTTGGCAAATATCGCAATCCCCAATGTGACCGTCAGGCCGGAGGCAAGAATATTTATCGCCAGCCCGGAAATAACCTGATTGCCCTTATGGGTGATACAGGCAAAGCCGTGAATAAGGCTAAACAATACTGAAACCGCAATGGCCCCTGCCAGCCCTATCAGGGCAGAACCTGTCAGCGCCGCCAACGCACCAGCGGCAAAAGCCGCCATCAGCATCTTGCCTTCCAGCGAGATATCAATAATGCCGGATCGCTCGGAAAACAGGCCAGCCATCGCACATAAAATCAATGGGGTGGCAACACGCAAGGTGGCATCAAGTGTGAGCAAAAACTGTATCCAGAGGTCAGCCATGCGCGCCCCCGGCAGATGGTTTCAGGCGCAGATAAATGCGCGTAACCAGCGGGGCAAACAGATAGGCCAGCGCCCCGGAAAATAGAATGATCAGCCCCTGTATCATCAATACCATTTCACGGGTAATGGTTTGAAATTCAAAATCCAGCTCTGCCCCGCCCT
>JAURQT010000125.1 GCA_030835985.1 Alphaproteobacteria bacterium | reverse complement strand
GAGCAGATTTCCAGACATAGCTTCTTTGCAATTCGGGGAGTTTAATTTCCCCGTTTATATATGCGTTAACCAGTTCCTGGATAGATTTGTCAGATGAGCCCATCCTACCCTCTCCTTTTTGCTAAGTTTAGGCCACTCGCATCGCCAGCCTTTCACGGCTTCAAAAAAATCTGTTTTTTTTCATCAGCGCATCGCCTAATTTGGGGCGCGTTAACCATTTGGCGCAAGCTGGCCAATTTTTCCATTTAGTCTTGAAGTATTTTGCCAGCTATATGTCCGGTATATGTCCGCATTCGCCATATCATCCTCCTGACCTGTTTTTTTAAAAAAGCCGGGGATAAAAAAATCGGACAGGCCGCGATAGAGGACAGAACAGTAATAAAGGGCTGTCCCGGCACACCAAAAAAGGGCTATCCTTGTCCTGAAATATATAGAAGAATTCAAAATAGCGGGGACAGGATACCCCCCTTTATCCAGATGCGAGAGGCCGGGATGCCGCGACAGAAAAATTCCAATATTACGGGTGTTTTGCTCTCGCTAACGGGCTTTGCGCTCTATTCCAGCCATGATGTGATTGTGAAATTTCTGGGCGCCTATTACACCCCGTTTCAGATTCTGTTTTTTGCGGTTTTATTTTCCTTTCCGCTGGTGAATTTGTTTATTTTGCGCAATCCGCGTACCGGCAGTTTATGGCCGCATCACCCTGTCCAGATGGCGTTGCGCGTGCTGGCCACCTCTACCAGTGGTTTTTGTGCCTTTTATGCCTTTTCGGTTTTGCCCTTGCCGCAAACCTATGCCCTGCTCTTTTTAACGCCTATTTTCATCACGGTTTTTTCTATTCCGGTATTGGGAGAGCAGGTTGGCATTCATCGCGGCCTGTCGGTGGTGGTAGGCTTTATCGGGGTGCTGATTGTGTTGCAACCCACAACTGGCAGCTTTACCACAGGGCATCTGGCCGGCATTGTTGCGGCGATGGCGGCGGCGGTTAATTCCCTGATTACCCGTAAGATCGGGCAAAAGGAAAAAACCTCTGTCATGTTGCTCTATCCCATGTTTGGTAATTTTATTTTGATGGGCGCGGTATTGCCCTTTGTTTATGTGCCGATGCCGATAGCCCATCTGGGCGCGATTGCGGTGATTTCCTTTCTGGGGTTTGTGGCGATGTTTTGTATTGTGGGCGCCTATAAGGCCTCTAACGCTTCGGTTATTGCGCCCATGCAATATTCGCAAATATTATGGGCAGGGTTTTTTGGCCTGGTGCTGTTTGATGAAGATATCAGCCAGTCCTTTATCTTTGGGGCGGGACTTATCATTGCCAGCGGGTTATATATCGTCAAGCGCGAATGGAACCAAAATCGGTCTTTGCAGCCTGTATTGGGCAATGGCACTTTCCGGCCGGATACGGGTCTGCGCCCGCGCTTTGCCTTGCTGGATTTCTTTTTCAAAAAATCGGGGGCGGCGCGCAAATCCAAAAAATAATATCCGATATGCCGCGCTTGACCGTCCTGACATTATAACCTTAATAGGGCCAGTCTTCGGCCTTTAGGGCGCGGCAGGCAGCTTGCATCCCCAAAAAGCTGTTGGCTATTTTTTCCGAAGAATAGCGTCCCCGCAAATAGCCATGCACCAGACCTTCCTCGATAGAGCAATGCGCCTTGCCGCCTGCCTGAATAATCAGCTTTGCATAGGCAGGGCCATCATCACAAAGCGGATCGCAACGGGCAGAAAAAATAACCGTTGGCGGCAGGCAGCTGAAATCTGTTTCCGATAAGGGGCCGGGCTGTTTGTCTGGCTGGTCTGTGCCCCAAAATTGCTGGCCATACCATAGAATATTTTCCCGGCTCAATAGCGGGGCATTGCCATGTTCAATATAGCTGCCTTTTGTAACATCCCCGCCCAATGTGGGATAAATCAGCAGCTGGCCCAGCAAGCCGGGCTGTTTTCCGGCCAGGCGATGGGCAACAGAGGCAGCCAGCCATGCCCCGGCACTATCGCCTGCCAGTAAAAACGCTCTACCTGGAAAAGCATCACAAAAATAGCGGGTCGCTGCCAGCGCATCCTCCAGCGCAGCCGGATAACGATGTTCGGGGGCAAGCGCATAATCCACCGCCATCAGATCCATTTCTGCCCCGGCGGCCAGGTCGGCACAGATACTATCATGGCTGGCAAGGCTGCCCACCACAAAACCGCCCCCGTGAAAATACAGGATAGCGGGCTGACCCTGTTTTATATCTGCCGGATAATACCAGCGCGCCGGAATAGTATCAGAACTATCCGCAATTGGTTCTATCATATCATCTTTTGTGGTCAGCCCGGCTGGATAGGGTACAGCAAAAGCCGCACACATCTGTTCATAATCACTGCGCATTTCCTGCAGGTCGGGCGGTGCGCTGCGCTCGGGGTAACAGCTTGCGGTTCGGGCGATAAACGCCAGAACTTCTGCATCCAGCAACTGATAATATTTTGTCCCGGACATGACAGCTCATCCTTGTCTTATCAGCGAAAAAAGCAAAAAGTCTGTTGCTTTCTGCGCGCTAGCTTAAACCCGTTTTTCTGCATTCGTTCACAAAAGGCCGATTGCCCTGTCAAACCATATATTTCTGGATGCAACTCTATCACGATTTTTTTCAAACCGGCAAAATCTCGAGCCGTAAAATAGTCTAATTCTGCTCCTTCAATATCACAGAATATGGCGCTAGGCTGGTAAGTTTTGACAACATCTTCTAGCGAGATGGTTGGCACGGATATTTTGCGATAGGCTTGGCTCTGTTTTGGCTTTTCAAACGAGCTTAAAATGTAATCATCCATCGCATAAAAATCTAATGCCTTGCCATTGCCAAGAGCAATATTTTGAAATTCCATCTGCAGATTATTCGCGGCAATAAGCTGGGTAATATATTCTTGTATGATCGGGTTTGCCTCGAAACAAATATGGCGCTTTGGAACACATAATTTATGCATTCTAGAGGCAGCTATCCCCAACCCTGCGCCAAATTCGACAACCACATCCTCTTGCGTGATCGTCTTGGTAGCGATGCTAACCTCCGCCTGTTCAATTGCGCCTGCGGCAATTGCTACAAAACGTTTGCGATCCATAAAACGGTCATCAAAAGGAAATAAAACACCGTCAAATTCACACCAGTCTGCGGCCTTGATTTTTTCTAATCTGGCAATGGAAAGCCGGACACCGGGGAAAGTGCGTGCAAAAAATGCCAGGACAGGTGACATAGAATAAATAACCGCATCATTTTTTAAAAACATGGAACGGGGAACTCGCGAAAAAAAGTCAAAAAAGCTTCTTAACCTATATCAGATATGGCTAGTCGAATATATTGGTTTTTTGGCGGTTATTTTTTTGTCATCAGCGGATACAGGGTCTGGCTAAACTGATAGCCGGGCTGCAGGCTGGCGGCCAGTGCCGGGTCAGGGTCGATAATATGCGAGAGGCGCGGCGGGGTGCATATATGCGCGAGCGAATGCCCGTCTGCCAGCATTGCCAGGCGGGCTGCCCCCATAGCCGCCCCGATATCGGTATTTTCCGGCACGCCAATTTTACATCCCGTCAGGCTGGCAATAACAGAAAGCCAATAGTCATTTTTAGCCCCGCCCCCTGTGGCGATCAGCATCCCAATCTCCTCTGGTGTGTCCAATACCGCCAGCGCATCTGCCAGCGCAAAGGCCACTCCTTGCAACACCGCGCGGGTTAAATCACCTGTCCCATCGCGGCGGGACAGACCAAAAAATCCCCCCTTGGCGTCCGGGTCATTATGGGGGGTGCGCTCACCGCTTAGATAGGGATGGAAAACCGGCCAGCATTTATGATTATCTTCCGGGCGCATCTGTGCCAAAAGAGCGGGCACTGGCTGGCCAGCTATTTCAGATAGCCAGCTCAAACTGTCACTGGCAGACAGGATTACCCCCATCTGATGCCAGCTACCCGGCAAGGCATGGCAAAAGGCATGAACCGCTTTATCGGCTTGCTCGCAAAAGCCGTGCGTGATCTGAAACACCACCCCGGAAGTGCCAAGCGAGACAAAACCGTCTGCCGGGTTGCGCAGCCCCAGCCCAATGGCGGCGGCGGCATTATCGCCTGCCCCGCCGGCTATCACCACCTCGCTTGTCATGCCCCATTTTTGTGCCAGCTCTGGCAACAGGATGGCGCTCACCTCACTGCCTTCGACAAGGGCGGGCATTTGCAAGAGGCCTAGCCCGCAAATATCGAGTAATTTTTCAGACCAGCACCGCCGGGCAATATCCAGCCAGAGCGTGCCGGACGCATCTGACATATCCGAGATTTTTTTACCGGTAAGGCAAAAGCGGACATAATCTTTTGGCAATAAAATTGTTTCTATTTTATCGAACAATTCCGGCTCATGGCGTGCCATCCAGACAGCTTTTGCCGCGGTAAAGCCTGCCATCACCAGATTACCGCCAATTCTGGCAAATTCCGGATAGCGGTTTTGTAACTCGCTGGCTTCAGCGCCGGCGCGGCTATCATTCCATAAAATGGCATCACGCAAGGGTCTGTCTTGCCCATCCAGGGCAACCAGCCCATGCATCTGTCCGGAAAGGCCAATGGCCCTGGTTGCGGCCATTTTATCTGGCTGCTGGCAGGCAAGCTCGCTTATCGCACTATCAACAGCTTCCCACCAGCTGGCCGGTGCCTGTTCTGACCAGCCCGGTGCCGGGCGCGAAACCGATAAAGGCCGGCTGGCCATGCCATGCTGACGCTGTTCTGCGTCCAGCAAAACAACCTTTATCGATGAGGTGCCAATATCAATGCCAAGATAATATGTCATTTGCTATTCTCGCCTCATCTTTTAAAAAAAGTCAGGCAGAAGAAGGACTGGCCAGATAGGCGGTAATGGTGTGCTCTATCCCGTTCTGATAAAGGCTGGTGAGCGCTTCTTCAAAGGCAGAGGCAAAGCGCTCTTCTTTTTCCAGATCGCCATAAATATGGCTCATCTCCAGCCAGCGGCGCGGCGTGGTGCGCGCTTGCCGGGCTGTTTGGACAAGCATCTCCCAGGATGGGTCATTTGCCGCAATGAGGCTGCCATCCTCGCGCACGCCCAAACACATCCGCGCCCAGATTGCCTCTATCAGGGCAAGGCCGGTAATAGAACTATTTTCTGTCAGCCCATCGCGCAAGGAAGGCAGGATAAAACCGACATGGCGTGCCGCCCCGTCAAAGGCCACCCGTCGCACGGTATCGATAATCGCTTCATTGGCAAATCTGGTGCTGATCAGAGCCAGATAATCAGAGGCATTATGGCCAGGCGGCGGTGTGACATGGGGTACAATCTCTTCTCGCTGGACTTTGGCAAACATCGCACCGATCAGCGGATGACCCATGGCTTGCGATATTGTATGCAAGCCTATAATTTCAGCCGCATTTGCCAGAATCTGATGGCCACCATTTAACATTCGGATTTTTTGCGTTTCATGCTGATGGACGTGCCGGGAAAATTCTGCCCCTGCCTTGTCCCAATCCGGACGGCCAGCACAAAAATTATCCTCGATGACCCATTGGCGAAAATCTTCATGTGTGACAGGGGCGCTATCTTCTATGCCCAGCTTTTGTACCAGCGCCAATTCTGCCGGGCCAGTTGCAGGGACAATACAATCCACCATCGAATTTGGAAAACTGCACTGGCTGTCTATCCATGTTGCCAATTCTGTATCGCTCAGCGCGGCCAGCTTGACAATGGCTTGCCGCAAAATCGTACCATTGCCTTGCAGATTATCACAAGACAGGCCGGTAAAGGGCGCACCCCCCCTATCGCGGCGCACGCGCAGAGCTGCTACCATTGCCCCGAAAGCCGTGCGCGGTCGGGCGGGGTGTTTGGCATCATACAGAATATCGGGATGGGTAATATCCAGCTTGCCCGTGGCCGCATTCTGATAATACCCGCTTTCGGTAATGGTCAGGGAAACAATCCGGATATCCGGGTCAGCCATAGCATTTATCAGTGCCTGGTTATCGGCCTCAACCGGCAGATAATCCAGCATCGCCCCGGTCACCTCCATCGCCTGACTGCCTTTGGCATCCAGCTCAATCAGGGTAGTCAGGCAATCCTGTTTTAACAGGCGGGCGCGCATATCGCTATCTCGTGGCCGCACCCCGGCACCGATAATGGCCCAATCCATTGCCAGACCTTGCTGCATCAGCCGGTGAAGATACCATGCCAGATGGGCGCGGTGAAAATTGCCGACCCCGATATGGATAATCCCTGCCTTTAACTGGCTACGGTCATAGTTTGGTGTTTTTACGCTAGGTGGCAAGATAGATAGCGTCTTGTTGCCAAGGGCTATCTCGCCTGTTTCCTGAATAGAAAGTGCCATTAACTCATCCATTGCCCGCCATCAACATTATAGGTTTGCGCAACGATATAATCTGCTTCCTTGCTGGCCAGAAAGATGGCCATTCCGGCCAAATCTTCTGCCCTACCCATTCTGCCAAAGGGGACAGCCTCTCCCACTTCTTGTTTTTTCTGTCCGGGTTTTTTATTTTCATATTTTGCAAAAAACGCATCTACCCCGTCCCAATGCTCGCCATCAACAACGCCCGGGGCAATTGCATTTACATTGATGCCGTGAGGGATCAAATTCAGCCCGGCAGATTGTGTCAGGGAAATCACGGCTGCCTTTGTTGCGCAATAAACTGCGACCAACGGTTCGCCGCGCCGCCCGGCCTGGCTGGCCATATTGATAATTTTGCCGCCCCTTTTTCGGGCTATCATATGCCGGACAACTGCCTGCATCGTAAATAAGGTGCCAGATACATTGATATCAAAAGCACGGTTATAATCCTCGCGGGTAATGTCAGCGATAGGGGCAGCGGTAAAAATAGCCGCATTATTTATCAAAATATCAATCCCGTTAAATTCGCCCTCCACGCGATTGACCGCCGCATCAATACTGGCCTCCGAGGTAACATCCATTTCAACCGCGATAGCCCCATCGCCAATTTCCTGTACAGCCTGGCGTGCACGCACAATATCAATATCGCCTATCGCTACTTTTGCCCCTTCGCGCACAAAGGCTTCGGCAAAATGCCGCCCGATGCCGCGTGCCGCCCCGGTGATAAGTGCCGATTTTCCTGCTAACCTGTTCATGCGATACGCAGGCCCCTATCATCAAATTTATGCACATGCGTCTTATCCGGGGTTAAATAGACCTTATCGCCATAAACAAACTCTACCTCGCCGCTGGCACGCACGGTCAATGGCTGGGAAAAATCCGGGCAATTTACATGAAAAAATGTGTCCGATCCTAAATGCTCGGATACACCAACCACCCCTTGCCAGTCCCCCTTATCCGCAGAAATGCCAATATGTTCGGGACGTATCCCGATAGTATGCGCCCCATATTTTTGCGCCGCGCTACCGGCCAGTAAATTCATGCGGGGCGAGCCGATAAATCCGGCAACAAAGGTGTTTTTCGGGGTATGGTACAGCTCCAGCGGGCTGCCCACCTGTTCAATCACCCCGGCATTAAGTACCACAATTTTATCTGCCATCGTCATGGCTTCAACCTGATCATGCGTAACATAGATCATAGTGGTTGCCAGCCTTTTATGCAGCTCGCTTATCTCCAGGCGCATACCCACCCGAAGGGCGGCATCCAGATTGGAAAGCGGCTCGTCAAACAAAAAGGCGGTCGGCTCGCGCACAATCGCCCGGCCAATGGCAACACGCTGGCGCTGACCCCCTGATAGCTGGCCAGGACGCCTGTCCAGATATTCAGACAGGTTAAGGGTTTTTGCTGCCTCTTCCACCCGTCTAGCTTGCTCGGCCTTGTCTATCCCTGCCATACGCAAGGGAAAGGCAATATTATTGCGAACCGTCATATGCGGATAAAGCGCGTAGGACTGGAACACCATTGCCAGCCCCCGTTCCGCCGGCGCGATGGCGGTCGCATCCTTGCCATTAATTAAAATCTGCCCATCTGTGACATCTTCCAGTCCGGCAATCAGGCGCAACAAGGTAGATTTACCACATCCCGATGGCCCCACAAATACAACAAATTCCCCTGTTTCAATTTCCAAATCCAGGGGCGGAATAACCTCTACATTGCCAAAACGTTTGGTTATTTTTTGCAATTGTATCTGCTTCATCTTTATTTTCCTATTTTACCGCCCCAAAGGTGAGGCCGCGAACAAGTTGTTTCTGGCTGAACCAGCCCATAATCAAAATCGGCATAATCGCCATTACCGACGCCGCACTCAGCTTGGCATAGAACAAACCTTCGGGGCTGGAATAGCTGGCAATAAAGGCGGTCAGGGGGGCTGCCTTGGCAGCGGTCAGGTTCAGTGTCCAAAAGGCTTCATTCCAGGCAAGAATAACATTCAATAATATCGTAGAGGCAATGCCGGGTATCGCCATCGGGGTCAGCACATAGAGCAATTCTGAACGCAAACTTGCCCCATCCATTCGTGCCGCTTCCAAAATTTCAGCCGGAATTTCGCGAAAATAGGTATAGAGCATCCAGACGATAATCGGCAAATTGATAAGCATCAATACCACCACCAGCCCTGTCCGGCTATCCAGAAGCCCCAATTCGATAAATAACAGATAAATGGGATATAACACCCCGACCGCTGGCAGCATTTTGGTCGATAACATCCACATCAAAATGCCGCGTGTGCGTTTCGAGGGGACAAAGGCCATCGACCAGGCAGCCGGCACGGCCACCAAAACCCCCAAAAGGGTCGAGCCAAGCGCGATAATCACCGAATTGGTGAAATGTTTGAAATAGTCTGAT
>JAURQT010000124.1 GCA_030835985.1 Alphaproteobacteria bacterium | reverse complement strand
GCAAACTTGCCCCATCCATTCGTGCCGCTTCCAAAATTTCAGCCGGAATTTCGCGAAAATAGGTATAGAGCATCCAGACAATGATCGGCAGATTAATAAGCATCAAGACCACCACCAGACCTGTCCGGCTATCCAGAAACCCCAATTCAATAAATAACAGATAGATGGGATATAACACCCCTACCGCTGGCAGCATTTTGGTCGATAACATCCACATCAAAATGCCGCGCGTGCGTTTTGAGGGGACAAAGGCCATCGACCAGGCAGCCGGTACCGCCACCAAAATCCCCAAAAGGGTCGAGCCAAGCGCGATAATCACCGAATTGGTGAAATGTTTGAAATAGTCTGATCTGTCCTGTACCACCGCATAGCTCTCCAGCGTCCAGACAGAGCCCAGGACTTCCAGCGGGGTTCTAATGGCATCGCCCTCTGTTTTGAAAGACAGCACGATAATCCATAAAATCGGGAAAAAAATGACCAGCCCCACCAACCAGGCAAGGGCGGTATTCAGCATTTTTCGCCGGTTTGAAACAGCTCTTGCCATCGATATCCCCCCCTATTTATCCAGATTCTTGCCGACAATCCGCATCAGGAAAATCGCCACAATATTTGCCAGAATAATGGCATAGACCCCGCCAGCAGAGCCAAGACCGACATTCTGGCTTTCCAATACCCGCTGAAAGATCAGATAGGTGAGAGTTTTTGTCCCGAACGCCCCGGCCGTCGTTACAAAGATTTCCGCAAAAATAGAGAGCAAAAAGATGGTTTGTATCAATACCACCACCGTTATCGCCCGTGCCAGATGTGGCAAGATAATATGCCAGAACCGGCGCACCGGCTTTGCGCCATCCATCTCTGCTGCTTCCAGCTGTTCTGTATCCAGAGACTGAATAGCGGTCAGCAAAATCAGCGTGGCAAAAGGCAACCATTGCCAGCTGAGGATTGTAATCAGCGAGGGTAGCGAGGCATGGCTTAGCCATTGTATCGGCTCTGCCCCGAAAGCGCGCCAGAGATGAGCAAAAAAGCCGTTCACAGGATCCATGAACATATTTTTCCAGACCAGACCGGAAACGGTCGGCATCACAAAAAAAGGCGCAATAACCAAAATCCGCACCGCACCTTGCCCCCATAAAGGCTGATCCAGCAACAAAGCCAGCGCAATACCCAGCAATACCGTTATCGCCAGCACACCGCCAACAATGATCAGGGTTGTGCCAACCGCTGGCCAAAAAGAGCTGGAAGAAATAAAGCGGATATAATTATCAAACCCGACCCATCCCAAATCGCCGCCGCGAAGGGGCAAATATTTCTTGAACGAAAAATACAGCGTCATGGTTAAGGGGACAAGCATCCAGCCAAGCAACAAGATGGTGGCGGGCGCGATCATTAATCGGGCTATGGATCGAGAATGCTGTGTTGCCACGCTCACCCCTCCAGCGGTTAGGCTAGCTTATTACAAAAAAATATAGCGTATTACAAATAGTGCGCCAGAAAGAAAATAATTAAAAAATATTGAAGAAAATTAGGGAGGGGAGAGGAAATTTCCTCTCCCCTTTTAGGAGGAAGTGTTTAGCGGTAGCCAGCAGCTTCCATCGCATCATTGGTAATGGCCTGTGCCTTTGCCAGCGCTTCGGCAACAGACTGCTGACCGGCATAGGCAGCGGAAAACTCCTGGCTGACTTCAGTTGCGATACCGGCAAATTCCGGAATAGCGGCAAACTGAATACCCACATACGGGCTTGGATCAACCGTTGAGTTATTTGGATCAGCTGACAGGATTGAATCCAGTGTCATCTGTGCAAATGGTACTTTCTTGTAGTTCGGGTTTTCGTACAGGGATGTACGCGCACCAGGAGGCACATTTGCCCAGCCTTCTTTAGAGGCAACCAGCTCGATATAACCATTTGAAGTGGCCCATTCGATGAACTGCTTGGCAGCGGCTTCTTTTTGCGTGCCAGCCGGGATAGCCAATGCCCATGCCCACAGCCAGTTTGAACGCACACCCATGCCATTATCCGGTGCCAGCGCAAAGCCTACCTTGTCAGCTACGGTTGAATCTTTCGGGTTTGTGACAAAAGAAGCGGCTACTGTCGCATCGATCCACATACCGCACTTGCCTTGCTGGAACAGGGAAAGATTTTCGTTAAAGCCGTTTGTGGCAAAACCGGCAGGCCCTGAATCTGTCATCATATTCACAAAGAAGTTCAGTGTGTCTGACCATTCTCTGGTGTCGAACTGGGCATCCCAGTTTTCATCAAACCAGCGTGCACCAAAAGAGTTGGACATGGCGGTAATGAACGCGCCGCCTTCACCCCAGCCAGCCTTGCCGCGCAGACAGATACCATTGATATCATTATCGCGATCTGTCATTTCACGTGCCGCTTTGGCAATGAATGACCAGGAAGGGGCTTCAGGCATGGTCAGGCCGGCCTTTGCCATCAGGTCTGTGCGATACATGATCATAGAGCTTTCACCATAGAAAGGTGCGGCATATAATGTACCATTATAGCTCAGACCACCTGCCATCGCTGGCAGAATATCGCCCACATTATAGCCTGCGCTGAGATCATTCAGCGGTACCAGCCAGCCATTTTTACCCCAGATCGGGGTTTCATACATGCCGATGGTCATAATATCGAACGCACCGCCCTTGGTGGTGATATCGGTTGTGACGCGCTGACGTAGCACGTTCTCTTCCAGAGTTACCCATTCAACCTTATGGCCCGTCTTTGCCGTAAAATCATCGGTTAGACCCTGCATTCTGATCATGTCGCCGTTATTCACTGTCGCGATTGTCAAAGTTTCAGCAAAAGCCGCACCGGACGCCAAAAGCGACACGCCTGCAGCAGCTGAAATAAGTTTATTGAAACGCATTTTGTTCCTCCGTTATGTTGATGGGCAAGTGGAACAAAAACTTTTGCCCGCGTCAATATTTTTTTAACGCGCGTCAATAAATGATTATTTATCAATATCGTATTTTTTACTTTCAGGCAGAATCCCGCATCACCAGACGGGCGGTAAACAGCTTTTCCTCGCGCGTTGCCAGCCGCCCGCCTGCCTCAATCAATTGAAATAATGCAGATAACGCATGTTCAGAGACTGATTCGTAATCATGGGCCGCGGTGGTAAGCGATGGGCAGGTATATCTGGCATAGGGATGATCATCATGCGAGGCCACCCTTATTTCACATTTTTCCTCTCGGCCAACACTTATCCCCATTTCATGACAGGCAGACAAGAACCCTATGGCCAGCCGGTCATTACTGCATAATACCGCATTGGTTGGCAGGGCTTTATCGTGCAAAATTTTTAACGCGCCTTGCCGGCCGATTTCCTCAAAGCTCCAGCCCTCCCCCTCTATCTGGATAACATACGGCTCAAGGCTTAACCTGCCCATAATCTCCAGATAGGCCAGGCGGCGCTTATTGGCATTGGGATTGGCCGGATTTTTCATCTCAAAAAAACAGGGGGTGTGGCCTGTTCGGCTGATATATTCAACGGTTTGTGAAACAAAGCTGAAATTATCAGACCCGACAAATGCTGCACCCACCCCTTCAATATTGCTATCAAATAAAATAGTCGGCACATCCCGGCAAAAGGCCTCTATATGCTTTCTGTCCGAGGTTCTGCCCAAAGGGGCCAGCAATACACCGGCCGGTTTTAACGCGCGCAGATTATCCAGAATGGCATTTTCCAGAGACTGCTCCCCATGCGAGGAAAACAAAGAAGGGGTATAGCCAGCTGTAATACATCGCCGCTCCAGCATCCGGGCGATTTCGGCAAAAAACGGGTCAGCCAGATATGGCACAACAATGCCAATGGTTTTGGTCAGGCGTCTGTTTTGATTAATGGCATAGATGTTTGGGCGGTAATCATATTGCTTTAAGGCCGCCTCGATTCGGTCGCGTGTCGAAGAGCGCACACTATCCGGGTCATTAAAATATTTCGATATTGTTGGACGGGAAATGCCAATCAGCGCCGCAAATTCCGCCATATTTCTTATTCTTTTATCGTGCATAGCCGCCCAATTTTCCCCTGACCGGAAGCGTAAATTCACTTGACAATCTGTTCCCAATTAACGCAACTAATATTAACGCGTGTAAAGTTTTGCGCAAGATAACTTTACATTTTTTGGGAAAGATGTTGTGTCCAATTTAGATAAATCCATTATTCAGCCATCACAAGCCATCTTCCGGCAGGCAGCAGATACAGCCCGGCTGGCTAGTGAGATAGAAAAACTGGCCATACGGGGCAACCGGGTTCTGATCGCGATTGCCGGCGCACCTGGCAGCGGTAAATCCACTTTTGCCGAACATCTTTCCGGCTATCTGGGCAAAAAGGCATCTGTTATTCCGATGGACGGGTTTCATCTGGATAACAGCGTTCTGGAGGCAAAAGGGCTTTTATCTGTAAAGGGCGCGCCCCAGACCTTTGATTGTACCGGTTTTGCCGGGCTTGTCTCTGGCATGAAAGAGGGGAAAATACAAAAATTTCCTACCTTTGACAGGGCGCTGGACAAGGTCATACCAGCAGGCGGACAGCTATCCAAAGAGGCATCTATCCTGTTATTTGAGGGCAATTATCTGTTATGCGATTTGTCAGGCTGGGCAGAGCTGGCCGATATGTGGGATGGCGGTATCTGGCTGGATGTACCGATAGATATATTGCGTGCCCGCCTTATCCGGCGCTGGCGCGATCACGGGCTTTCAGATAATGAGGCTGTAAAGCGCGCAGAAGAGAATGATTTGAAAAATGCCCGGCAAGTACTTGCCCACGCCCTGCCGGCAAGATGGGTGATTTCACAAGAGGAATAAATACCAAAAAAAACATAAATAAGGTCAAAATGGGCGGCATATCCGCTTGCGTCCTTATATTTTAAAGCTGCCAGGAAAGGCATTAAGATGCGTTATACTATCGCCATAAACGGGTTTGGCCGAATTGGCCGAAATATTCTCCGCGCCTATATAGAACACACAGACAGCACTATCCGGATAGCGGCTATCAATGATCTTGCGCCCATAGAGCATGCAGCCTTCCTTTTGGAATATGACAGTGTGCATGGCCATCTGGCCGCCGATATTCGCCATGATGATGACCATATCTATATCAATGATTTGCCGCCTATCCGCTATATTCAGCAGGGCGATCCGGCAAAACTGGAATGGCAGGCAGATAACATCTCTCTGGTGATGGAATGTACCGGCCGCTTTACTTCTGCCGAGGCAGCAGCGGTGCATATACAAAAAGGGGCATCGCGGGTGCTGGTATCTGCCCCTTCTGCCGGCGCAGATAAAACCATTGTCTATGGCATTAATCACACCGCGATCACCGATGCTGACAAGATTATTTCTGCTGCGTCCTGTACCACAAATTGTCTGGCGCCCATGGCCAAGCTGGTACATGACGCCTGCGGCCTGCAACAGGGCTTTATGACCACTATCCATGCCTATACAGGCGATCAGCGCCTGCTGGATGCTGAACATAGCGATATGTATCGTGCGCGCGCGGCGGCGATAAATATGATCCCCACGACCACCGGGGCGGCGCGTGCGGTCGGGCTGGTTCTGCCTGAATTGGCGGGCAAGCTGGACGGGGTGGCGATACGCGTGCCCACCCCCAATGTATCGGCTGTTGATCTGGTCTTCATGCCAGAGCAGAAAATTACCGAAAAGGCGTTAAATGCCCTGTTCCGCGAGGCAAGTGAAGGTGCATTAAAAGGGGTGATGGCGGCAACCGATAAAAAGCTGGTATCGGGCGATCTTAATCATAGCCCTGTATCTGTGACCATGCATTTAGACCAGACAAAGGTGATGGCAGATGGTATGGTCAGACTGTTTGGATGGTATGATAATGAATGGGGCTTTTCCAATCGTATGCTGGATATTGCCCGTTATCTCGGTCGCTAGGAAATATATTTTATGCAGCGCGCAACAAAAATTATTGCCACTTTGGGGCCTGCTTCTGCTGACCCGGAAATCATTGAAGCCCTGGCCAGAGCCGGGGCAAATCTGTTTCGGTTAAATTTTAGCCATGGCAGCCATGATGACCATGCAAACAGGGTAAAATCCATTCGCGCTATCGAGGAAAAGCTGGGCACAAGGCTGGGCATCCTGGCTGATTTGCAAGGGCCCAAATTTCGTATTGGCGCGCTGGACACCCCGATAGAGCTGACAGCCGGACAGGGGCTATGTTTATATCTGCCAGAAAAGGGCGTACCTGAAGAAGCGGCAAAAATGGCCGCTGCGCCCCTGCCCCACCGGGAAATATTTGCTGCCCTCAACCCCAAATCAACCATTTTAATGGATGATGGAAAAATTCAGCTTTTCGTGGACAAGCTGGGGGCTGACTATGCCCTTACACATATTGTGCAAGGCCAGACACTTCTCAGTAAAAAGGGCGTAAACTTGCCCGATGCCCAGCTGGATATCTCGCCGCTTACCCCAAAAGATCGCGCAGATTTGGACTTTGCGCTGGCACAAGGGGTAGATTATATCGCGCTGTCCTTTGTGCAAAAAGCCAGTGATATTCTGGAAGCCAAATCGCTGATAAAGGGGCGCGCGCAAATTGTTGCCAAAATTGAAAAACCCTCCGCCTTGAATGAAATCGACGATATCATCCGCGCCACAGATGCGGTGATGGTCGCGCGCGGCGATTTGGGCGTGGAAAGCCCGGCAGAACAGGTGCCTGCCATCCAGAAAAGGCTGATCGCCAAATGCCGAAAGGTAGGCAAGCCGGTGATTATCGCTACACAAATGCTGGAAAGCATGATAACCGCCGCCACGCCAACACGTGCCGAAGCATCCGATGTGGCCGGGGCGGTGTTTGAAGGCACAGATGCGATTATGCTATCAGCAGAGAGCGCAGCTGGCAGCTTTCCTGTTGAGGCGGTAACCATGATGGATAGAATAGCCAGAGCCGCAGAAAAACATATCCATAGCCATCCAGAAGACGGCCCGGCAGAGATGGAAGTAGAGCCATCTGTCTATCATGCGGTTGCCGAAGCGGCTGTGCGGCTGGCTGAAACCATTGATGCGGCCGCCATTATTGCCTTTACCGCATCTGGCAATACCGCGGTGCGGCTGGCCAGAGAGCGGCCAAAACGCCCTTTATTGGTGCTATGCCCCGATATTCAGGTAGAGCGCAGATTAACCCTGTTATGGGGGGCGGTCAGTGCCCATCAAGAAGAGTCTGAATATGAAGAAGCGGTAGAAGCTGCGGTAAGGCTGGTCAAGGAAAAGCAGATGGCAAAAACCGGCCAGTCTATCATTATGGTATCGGGTATGCCCTTTGGCATCTCCGGGACGACCAATGCCCTTCGGGTAATCGATATCTGATAAAAAAGCACGAAGAGATGATTGTGCGGGGTCGCGCTATGGCGGCGGCAGGGCTGCGCGCGCGCCCTTCAGGGGCGAACAATTCGGTTATGCTCGCCGCGAATAAGATTTGCAAGGATAGCGACTTTTTCATCCTGCCCTTATTTGCCTTTGCCAATGCCGGGGTCTCTTTATCGGGTCTTTCACTGGATATGCTGCTCGCACCCTTGCCGCTTGGCATTGCCCTTGGCCTGTTCCTTGGCAAGCAAATCGGCATTTTTGGCAGCATCTGGCTATCGGTGAAATTACGCCTTGCCAGCTTGCCATCCAGAACCAGCTGGCGCCATATCTATGGGCTGTCCTGTTTGACCGGCATTGGTTTTACCATGAGCCTGTTTATCGGCAGCCTTGCCTTTGCCAGCCCGGTGTTGCTGGATCAGGTAAAGCTGGGCGTTTTGACCGGCTCTATCACCTCTGCCCTGTTGGGTTTTAGCCTGCTTTATTTTGCTGGTCAGCCTGTTGCACCAAAATCCGGGACGGCGCTAGATGCGCGCGCCAGCCAAAGGTAGGGGGCGGGCTATATTTACCCCTTTGCCGCGAGCGTTTTTTTAGGGTCATAAAAGGGTTTTGGCACAATCACCGCAGCGCGCTCGCCAAAGCTGGTATCCAGATGGAGTTTTGTGCCGATATCTGCAAAGGCAGTCTCTATCATGCCAAGGGCAATATTTTGTTCAAGCCGCGGCGAATAGACAGCAGACGTAACATAGCCAATCTTTTTGCCCTTTACGATTATTGGCCAAAACGCATCATTAGAGCCGGTAATTGGCGCACCGTCAAAGACCAGCCCGATCTGAGCTTGCGTAACCCCTTCTTGTGCAATTTTCTGCAATGCTGCCTTGCTGATAAAATCGGCTTCCATATCCAAATCAACCAGCCTGTCCATGCCAAGTTCGTAGGGATTATTCGCCAGCGTCATATCTGCATGATAGGATAACATCGCTGCCTCGATACGCCGAATGCTGGACGTATGACCAGGGCGCAGACCCATAGGCTGACCAATTTGCATCAGATATTCCCATAATCTATCGCCAAAGGCGCTATCGCGCAGAAAAATCTCATAGCCAAGCTCACTTGACCAGCCTGTACGTGAAATGATCAGAGGTACGCCGTCCCAGTCATATTCCATAAAACGGTAATATTTCAGATCTGCCGGGGCATCGCCAAAAGCAGCGCGCAAAATATCGCGCGAGGCAGGGCCTTGCAACTGCAAGGGCGAGACATCCGGCTCGCAGATATCCACCTCCCAGCCGGAATGTACCGCTACCCCCTTTGCCCATAACAGCACATCGCTATCGGCAATCGAGAGCCAATAATGATCTTCGGCAAGTTTCAATAAAATAGGGTCATTGATAATGCCCCCCTGCCGGTCTGTAAGCAGCACATATTTGCACTGCCCTACCGCGCAGGAAGAGAGGTCACGGCAACTTAAATATTGCGTAAAACGACCCGCATCCTTGCCAGTGATTTCTACCTGTCTTTCTACGGCGACATCGCACAGGATAGCGTGATTGACCAAATTCCAGAAATTTTCTACCGGATCACCAAAATCACGCGGAATATACATATGGTTATAGACAGAAAATCCCTTTGCCCCCCAGCGCAATGCCGCATCACTAAACGGGGATTTGCGCACTTGTGTGCCAAAGCTGAAACTCTGAAATTTCTGCTGATTTTCTGATCCCATAAACAAAACCCTCTAAATAATGATGCACGCCCTTGCGTCTTGAAATATTTTGGGCGTTTTATATGGCAATAGTTTAGCGGCAAAAAACGCAAATGATATCCATAAAATAAAAGCCCCGTTATTACTCATAACGAGGCTTTTATCATCAACACCCTTGGGATAGGCACATAATTTGCAAGATTTCATCTGTGCGGCATGGTGCCATCCTTTTTCTATCTTATCCATTGCAACGGCATCATGCCGCACAGTTTTAGCCAAATCTTTATTTTTGTGATGGCAGGCTATCTGACAAGGCATCCAAAATAGGGCAATCTGGCCGGTCATTTCCCTGACAATGGGTGGCTAAATGCTGCAGCTGATCGCGCAAGGCTTTCAATTCCAATAATTTTTCTTCAATCTCGGCTATTTTCTCCAGCGTCAGGTCTTTTACTTCCTTGCTGGGGCGATTTTTATCCTGATAAAGCGATAATAATTCGCGGCATTCTTCTATGGAGAAGTTAAATCGCCTTGCCTTGCCGATAAATTGCAGCTTGGCGATATCTTCGGGGCGATAATCACGATAGCCGGTTTGCGGGTTTTGATAGGGGACGACCATGCCTATATTGGCATAATATCGCACTGTTTTTACCGTTAGCCCGGCCTGGGCAGCAGCGATGCCGATATTCATTTATTCCTCTTTACTTTCCAGTGGGGGGAGAGTTTATACTAATAATAGAGCAATAAAGCCCATAGATAAAGCCCGATAAATAAGTATCGGTGAATAAGATCCGGCAAATAAGAATTGGTAAATAAGGTAGATATATGATGGCCGCTATTACTTCAAATCTGGCGATTAACTGGCAATGCCGCCATACCTGGCGCCGGGCATCCTATAATACCATGTGGTGTCTTATCGGCTGTTCCATCGGGGATTTTGGCACCATCGCCTTTTTCCAGTTTACCGGCATTGCCTGGCCGGTGATGGCGATTATGGCACTGGCTATTATGAACGGGTTGCTAACCTCTATCTTGCTGGAGACCATAATTCTCAGCCGCCAGATGGTGTTAAAGCTTGCCTTTAAAACCGCGATTGGTATGTCGCTTATTTCCATGATTTCGATGGAAGCGGCGATGAATATCACCGATGTAATGTTAACCGGCGGGGCTATCCTTACCTGGTGGGTAATACCGTTCATGTTATTTGCCGGTTTTATCACCCCCCTGCCCTATAATTACTGGCGGCTAAAGGCACTTGGCAAAGCCTGTCACTAACCCCCCCCCCGCAGAGGAAAAATGATGAAGAAGATACCTCTATTCCTATTGATATTATCTGTGTTTTTCCCTGCCTGGCTGGGCGTTGCCCATCAGGGGGCAACCGGCATTGTCAAACAAAGAATGGATGCCTTTAAAACCAGCCAAAAACAGCTGAAATCCATTGTGGCCGCCGCCAAGGTTGAAGATTTTGACACCACAGAAAAGCTGGCAAAATCACTGGCAGAATGGGGAAAAAAGATGCCGGAATATTTCCCTGCTGGCAGTCAAGTCCCCCCTTCGGAGGCCGCCCCTGCCATTTGGTCAGATTTTTCAGGATTTAGCCGTGCGGCGGAAATTTATACCCAATCTGCTGAACAATTAATAACGGCCAGTACCGCCGGGGATAGAGAGGCTGTTTTTGCCGCCATCCGCCAGGTTGGGCAAAGCTGTAAATCCTGTCATGCAACTTATCGTGCAGATTAGATTTCTGCTGTCAGAAAAACTGCGTTTTACCGGATAGAGAATTATTTGAGGCTGGCCAGGGTCTGGCCGATTTCAGCCAGCGCGTCGCTTAATTGGCGCTGGCTTTCCTGTATGGTCTGAAACTGAGCCTGCAAGGAGCCCAGCATTTCTTCTCTGGATATATTTTCTTCCTCCAGCTCGCCCTTATGACCCTCATCCGCCAGAAAATAGGTCACGCTCACCCCGAAAATACCGGCCAGCATATTTAATTTGGCCACACGAGGCTCGCTGGCATCTATCTCCCATGATTTCAGCGTTTCGCGCTTGATACCTGCCAGTTTTGCAGCTGTTGTCAGATTTAATCCGGATTGCTCTCTGGCTTTGGAAATACGTGCGCCCAGCGTATCCTGCAGCTGGCCATCAGATAAAATATTCTCATCGGTTTGAACCTTGGCCATGACCGAACCCATCTTTGTAACTCCCCACCCTTTGATTGCCTGCCAAGCGTAGAGACCTCTATCCTCAATAGCAAATCATTTAAATGGCAGCTGGCTGTATTTTTCCTGAAATCAGGTGCTAAACCAGCTCTCTTGCAGCGGGTTGGCCAGCACATCACGATTAACAATATAGCGCGGCGGCTGATGGGCAGCAAAGGACAACACACTGCCCAGACCATCGCGGGCAATATTGTCAAAACATTCATCCGTCCAGCATAGGGAATGAGAGGTTGTAATGACATTATCCATAAATAAAAGCGGGTTATCCGGTTGCACAGGTTCCTGTTCAAACACATCCAGCCCGGCTGCCCGTAATTGCCCGTTTTGCAAGGCCGCTATCAGCTCAGGCTCATTAATCACAGGCCCTCTGGCAACATTAATCAGCGCGGCATCCGGCTTCATTAAGGCCAACTTTTGCCCATCGACCAGATGATAGGTCTTATCATTCAGGGCGGTGGCGACAATCACAATATCGCTTTTGGCAAATAGCGCGTCTATCTCCATCTTTTCTGCACCCAGGGCGGCCAGCTCTTCTGTGCTGCGAAGCGGATCGCATGCCGCCAGATGAAAATCAAACGGGGCGGCCATACGCAAGATTTCCATCCCGATGCTGCCTGCCCCCAGCACGCCCAGCACCTTGCCTGTCAAACCTGTCCCCATAAAATCGGCATTTTCAGCCCAGCGGCCGGCACGGGTCAAATTATGTTTTTCTATCAGCCGGTGATTAACCGCCAGCATCATCGTGATCGCCATTGTGGCAACCGGACGGCGCACCGCATCCGGGGTGTTCGTTACCATAATGCCCAGCTTTGTCAGGCCGGCCACATCCACAGAATCAAACCCCACCCCATGACGGGCCGCCAGCCGCAAGCGCCCTTCATATAGGCCATCTTGCGGGGCGAGTATGCTGGCATCCACTTTTTCCAGCATCAGATAAATCGCATCAAATCGAGTCGCATCTTCTGTGGTAATATGGGTTTTTCCAGCTTCCATAATGATGGTATCGATACCTTCATGCCGATAGAGCTGATCCAAAATATCGGGGTCAAAACAGGGGCTGCCATCAGCGCCGAACAGCGCCGCAGAAAGACCAACCTGAAAACGGCTCATCGGTTTTCTCCTTTTTCATCTGCGCTTAATTCATCTATCAGCGCCATGCCTTCTGCCAGTGCTGATTTCAGCAAAACATGATCCAGCCCATAGGCCAGCATCCGAAAGCCATGCGCCCAATATTCACGCGCAAAATCCCTGTTCATCGCCATATAGCCTGCCATCTTGCCATGTGCTTTTGCGGCCGCGATAATACGGGCGACAGCCGCCAGATAATCGGGGTGGCCGAGCTGGCCTGCTATGCCCATAGAGCTGGTTAAATCAAAATGACCAAGCCAGAGAACATCTATCCCGTCTATGGCTGCGATTTCTTCTACATTTGCCAGGCCCCTGGCAGTTTCGATCATGGCGATAACCAGCGTGCGCTGATTGGCAGCTTGCATAATATCGATGGGGTGGGCGCTGCGATAATCATCATGGGCAATGCCAAAGGCGGTTCCGCGCGCCCCTTCTGGCGGATAATAGGCCCGGCGCACCAGAAAGCGTGCCTGCTCGGCGCTTTCCACCATCGGTACCATCACCCCATGCGCGCCAATATCCAGCACCTGGCCAACCGTGTTCCCTTCTGTGGTCGGCACCCGAACAAGCGGGGCAATATCCAGCCCCCGACAGGCCGCCATCTGGTCTTTGAGCGTTTCAAAGCCAATGCCGGTATGTTCCATATCATACATCAGAAAATCTGCCCCGGCCGAGGCCGCAATAGCTGGCATACCCGTGGAGAAAAACTCGAACACCATCATGCCGGACACATATCCCTTGCCTGCTTTTCGCGGCAAAATACCTGTTTTATGCTCTAACGCCATATTAAACGGCCTCCCTCCCCCTTTTAACTGCCTGATATCAGTTTGAAGGGGAAGTCAGCGCATTGGCAAGCCTGAATTAATAATATGATTTACCAGAGATAATTTACCGGAGTTAATTTACCGGAGATAATTTACCGGAGATACCCTATAGGCGCGCGCGCGCAAACCCGCCTATTTTCAGCCCGATCAGCATCACGGCCAGAAACGGAAAGATACGCGCCG
>JAURQT010000123.1 GCA_030835985.1 Alphaproteobacteria bacterium | reverse complement strand
GATTTAATATTATTTTGCTCTTTAAAAAAAGGCAGGTAAAACGACCAAACGGTTTTTAGAAAGATAAAGGACAGGTCACATGGCTGAAGAACAGGAAACACAGACGCCAGAAACAGAACAGAAGCCGGCCGCCGGGGCAGCTGAGCCAGCTGTATCCAGCTCTCCTGCATCTGCTGAAAATCTGCGCGTATTGGAAAATATCGATGTCATGCTCTCTGTTGAGGTGGGCAATACCGAATTAAAGATACGTGATTTGCTGCGCCTGAACGAAGGGTCTGTCATTGAGCTGGACAGGCTGGCAGGCGATCCGCTGGATATCATGGTCAATGGGACAATGATCGCCAAGGGCGAAGTGGTTATGGTGGGCGAGCGTTTTGGCGTGCGCTTTACCGAAATTGTAGATCCGGAAAAGCGGGTAGAAAGCCTGTAGGCGTTGTCGCCGGGCTGGCCCTTGTCAAAAAGATGACAGGCCGGTCGGTATAGATATCACCCAAACACCCAAAAAAAGATAAATAAATCAGATGGTTGGAAATGGATTTTCCAGCCATCTTCTTTGGCATGGATTTTGCCTTGTTCTGTTAGGACGCGCCCTGATGATATGGCGCCTAACTATTTTTTTAGATGGAACAGGACAGATGACCGGGGATATTGTTGGCATTCAGCAAATAATCATAACGCTTGTCTTTTTGGGCGTGATGGTCGCAGCGCTGGTTTTTCTAAAGCGCAAGGGCAGCTTTATCCGGGCTAATCTGCATGGCGATAAACGTATCCAGCTGGTCGAAGAGACCGCCATTAGCCCGGCTGAAAAATTACGCCTGATCGCGATCGATGGCCAGATGTTTGTGATGGTCAGCGCAAAGGGCGTTCAGCCTGTCCTCAGACCGTTAAAAGACGCTGTTTCATTGCCGTCCCTATCGGCTCTACAGCCCGATTTGAGCGCAAAATTTGCCGCACAAACGGCCAGAAACGGTGCGCCCTCAGATATATCAGAACAGGCTGGCGTTCCGGTGGATCTGACCCAAACGGTTTCTGCCTCGCCTGACCGGCAGATAGATGAGGCAGATATCAAGGCCTTTCAGGAAAAATTCAAAAGCTGGAGACAAAGATAATGGTTAAGCGCTTTTTGCCTTTTCCCAAATGGGGTCTTTATCTTGCGATAGTTATCGCCAGCTCGATAGCGACGGGCGGGGCGGCCTTTGCCGCCGATAATCTGGCCGGCCTGGTAGGCGGAATGCCGGCGCTGACCAGCATTAATAATCAGGATGGGTCAACCTCCTACAGCCTATCGCTACAGGTTCTGGCGCTGATGACAGCGCTGACTGTTTTGCCATCTATTGTGCTGGGCATGACCTCTTTTACCCGTATCATTATTGTTTTGTCGATTTTGCGCCAGGCAATGGGAACACAGCAAACACCGCCTAATCAGGTACTGATAGCGATTGCGCTGTTTTTATCCATGTTCATCATGGGCCCGACCCTGACACAAGTCTATGAAAAGGCCGCAGACCCCTATTTGAACGGGGATGTTTCTGCGGAAATCGCGCTGGAAGATGCCAGCAATATTATGAAGGGCTTTCTAGTTAAAAATACGCGTAAAGATGATTTAAAGATGTTTGCCGATATGGCAGAGGAAGGGGCATTTGAAGCGCCAAGCGATGTGCCTCTGACCATTTTGCTGCCAGCTTTTATTACATCCGAGCTGAAAACCGCTTTTCAGATTGGCTTTTTATTATTCCTGCCCTTTCTGGTGATCGATATGGTGATAGCCTCGGTTTTAATGTCGCTGGGGATGATGATGTTAAGCCCGATGCTGGTCTCGCTGCCGTTCAAGCTGTTGTTATTTGTGCTGGTAGATGGATGGGCAATGACAGTGGGGTCACTGGTGGCCACCTATTCTGCCTGATAATAAAAGGCAAAAGGGCAAGTTTTTGCCCGGGAGAATGCTATGTTTGATTTTGACATGAATGTAGAATTCCTGCGGATGGCGTTCTGGAATATTGTGATTATTGCCGGCCCCGTTTTGGGGGTGGCGCTGGCCATTGGTTTGCTCATAGGTATTATTCAGGCTGCCACCTCGATTAACGAAATGACTTTGAGCTTTGTGCCAAAGCTGGTGGTGGTGCTGATCACATTCGGGCTATTTGCCAATCTGATGCTGGTACAGCTGACAGATTATTTTGCCTTTGTCTTTGACCAAGTGGCACAAATTGGCTAGCGGTTAGGATTTCGGCCAAATGTTACTTCCCTTAACAGAATTACAGGCGATGGGCGGGCTGCCAGGGCTGGAGCTGAACGCGGTTATGTCTGTTATGGCAAAGTTTATGCTGGCCAGTTTACGCATAGGGGCATTTTTAGTCGTGTCCCCTATTTTTGGCAGTACAGCTATTCCGGTACAGGTGCGGGTGATTGTGGCGGCCTTTCTGGCGGTGATGGTGATGGGCTATTCAGACGTGCCGGATATTGAAAGTTTTAGCGAGTTGCGGATTATCGGGGTGATGATAACCGAGCTGTTAATCGGTATCGCGGCCGGGCTGATTTTAACTATCTGGTTTTCTGCTGCGGTGCTGGCAGGCGAGAAAATCGCCACCTCTGCCGGTCTGGGCTATGCAGCGCAAATTGACCCGAATTCGGGCGGGCAAACCCCTGTTGTCTCGCAGATGCTCTCGTTATTTATGATTATTCTGTTTCTGGGGGTAAATGGCCATTTGGTTGTATTGCGCACGATGCTGGAAAGCTATGACTATCTTCCTATCGGGGCAATGCCGGCATGGGGGGCATTTATCAAGGGCGGTATCGGTGCGGCCAGTGCGATGTTTGTTGCGGCCTCTATCATCATGTTGCCGATTGCCATTATCATGCTGCTGATCAATCTGGCGGTTGGGGTGATTACCCGTTCTTCGCCGCAATTGAACCTGTTTTCCTTTGCCTTTCCGATTTCGCTACTGGCAATTTTTATTCTGTTTTATCTCTCTGTAGATTCGATGTCGCATGCGCTGAAAGATTTGGGCATATCGGCGATGGAAAATCTGCATCTGGTGATGGAGGCAATGTCGCATGGCTGAGGAAAGTCAGGACGGTCAGGAAAAAACCGAAGAACCCTCCCAACGAAAACTCCAGAAAGCGGCAGAGGACGGGAAGGTTCTCAGCTCGAAAGAAGCCTTTGTATTCACGGCAATGTTTGCCGGCTTCATGTTGATGTTCATTACCCCGATGTTTATTACCCCTGTGCTAAATGGCTGGGGAGAGATGTTTCATTTTCAGCGGCCGGATGATCTGGCTACCCTGATTGCCGAGCGGTTTGCGGATGTGATCTGGATGATTGTGATGTCCGGCCTTATTATCGGTATTCCGTTAATGGTGGTGGTGCTGGCAACACAAACAATTGTGGGCGGCATTAATTTTGCCCCAAAAGCCATGAATTTTAAGGGAAACCGGATTAATCCCCTGTCTGGCCTGAAGCGTATTTTTTCTGCCAAGGGTCTGATGGAATTGGTGAAAGCGGTCTTGAAAGTCACGCTTTTGATGGGCGTTGCAGGGGTGATTATTTACAGCCGTTTGCCGGCGCTTATCCAGCTGCCCTCACGCGATCTGGAATCTGCCTTTATGAGAAGCCTAATCGAATTTCCGGTTTTGCTGGGCGCATTGCTAATCATTTTGGCGATAATTTTTGCGATAGATTATTTCTGGCAGCGCCATGTGCATATTCAATCCTTGCGGATGACCAAACAGGAACAAAAAGATGAATATAAACAAACCGAAGGCTCGCCAGAGGTAAAGGCCAAAATCCGCCGTATGCAGATGGAAACCGCCAGCAATGCCGGCAAACAGCAAAAAGCATTGGAGGATGTACCTAATGCCACCGCTGTTATCACTAACCCGACCCACTTTGCCGTAGCGCTGAAATATGAGGTCGGCACTGCCGATGCGCCAATAATTCTGGCGATGGGTAGGGGCCATATGGCCGCCCAGATTATCGAGCGGGCCAAAGGCGCGAATGTAACGGTCTTCCGCTCGCCCTTGCTGGCACGTGCGCTGTATTTTACCGGCGATATTGGCGCGCATATCACCGAGCAATTATATCAGGCGGTTGCGATTGTTCTGGCCTATCTTTATCGTCTGGATAAAGGGGAGATGGTAGAAGAGCCAGAAATTGTGGTACCGGACGAGCTGCAATTTACCGAAAATGGTCAGCTGATAGATGGCACAAAGCCGCCAACAGGAGGTAGCTATGCGTAAATCACAGGAAAGAAGCGCGGGCACAATGATCAGCACGGTCTGTTTTCTTAGCCTGTCTCTGGTGTTCTTTTTACATGCCTCAGAGCTATATGATGCCGGCTATACCGCAAAGGCAGTTGCCATCGGGGTATGTGCGCTGGCCTGTTTTGCCGCAGGGTTACGTTTTTTTATTCAGAAAACTGTTTTATCTATGCTGAGGTTTTGGCGATGAAAAAAACAGATGGTCGTACATCTTGCAACGGCTGCCGGCATTTTTTTGTCACTCATGACCGCCGCCGGCCCTGGGGCTGCCGAAATTTCGGGTTTAAAGGGAAAAGCTTGCCTGCCCTGGTCGTCTTTCAGTCAACTGGCATGCATTGTGCATATTATCAGCAAAATCCGTCTATGGAGCAGGATAAGCCAAAAAAAACCCCAAAAGGGTCAGGCGGTCTGGATATAAAAGGATAAGTCAAAGCGGAAAATTGCCCGGATAACACATACGTGGAGGATGGGCGGGGAAGTGAACCCCCAAAACAGGAATTATCCGCAAAAAGCATTGAGGAAGAAATAGATGTCTAGTGAATTGAATTCAGTTCAGGAAAGTATCAAGTTGGCGCTGGATGCTGCTGATGCCGCGACAGATGTCACTTCCGAATATAGTCAGGTAAAACGCGAACATAAAAAGCTGGAGCAAAAAGTGTCACAGATTCACCGCTATACAACGATGACTTTTGTAACGGCTATGGTAACAGCTGTGGTATGTCTGGTTTTTTCCGCAACGCTGTATTTTCAGACCATCAGCCAGCTAAAGGCAATGAGCGATACCAACCTGGAAGGGGTGGTCGTGTTCTCGGAAAATATTCAGGAATTGAACGGGGTTCTCGAAGAATTGAACAGCGCGCTTTCCCAGCAAGCAGAATTAGTGGCGTTAAACCGGGAATCTTCTGAAAAAATGACAGAAATGATGGCGTTAATCTCCTCTTCTTCTTCTGCGATGATGGATGAGATGAAAGCCTCAACCGGTGCGATGGTCACTGCCAATGAAAAGCTGGCAAAATCTATCAGCGAGGAAGTGGTTAGCGAAGCCCTGGGGCAAACCAATCAATTGGCGGTAAATCTGGCCAGCCTGGAAGCCTCTATTAGCGGGTCTATCGCTGATGTGGAATCAAAACTGATCAATAATGCCGAGATAGGCGCATTATCTGCCCAGCAGAAAAAAACCGCTGCCCAGGTAGATATGCTGGCTGGACAGAATGTAAAAATCCTCCAGCTCTTGCAAGTGCAACAGGATCGCATTTCTTTCCCGTAAAATATGGTTCTAGTCCGATAGCGCATTTTTATAGGATAAAGTGATGGCAGAAGCCGCCCCAGAAGCCGCGAACGCACAAGACATGGCTGAAAATGCTGGCCTTATCAGCATCCTGGCCATAGGTCGGCATTCTTCTGGACGGGATTTACGGCTGAAGGCTGAGGATGTTATCACAGCCATTGATGGTGAGCCGATTACCTATGATGTAGATAAGTTTGATAATTTTCTGCGGGATTATCAGGATTTGCCGGCTTTGTTGACCATTTTTCGCGATGGCAAGCTGTTTGATGTGTTTGTTAACGGGCCGCTGGGCTGTTCTTATAAATACGCAGATGAAGCGAAAGTCACGGCGGTAAATCTTGCCATGCAGGGCAGGGAAAAAAAGCCGAAAGATTCCTATTATCAATATGAAGCCTTGCGCAATATTCACCGCGAGGTCAGGCTCTATTCGACCCGATATGAGCCGATGGCGACCATGTTGCCTGCTTTCTGGTTACTGTATCGGCGTATGTGGGAGCCGCTGGGGGTGGTGGTGATAACCTATGCAATGTCGCTGTTTATTCAGCCTGCTTTGTTTGTATTGGTCTATTTACTGATTTCGGTTTATTTCCATAAAGCGCAAACAGACATGATGCGCAGCCATTGTTTATATCATGAATATTATTTCTGGATGATATTTGCGGCTTCTTCCAGCAAGGAAGCCCAGCAGCTGTTGCGGGTATTTGACCCGAAATGCCAGTTTGAATTTTCGCATGTTGGCCCGCCTGAAAAAACAGATAGCAAGGCCGCTGCAAACAGCCCGGCATAGGCAGATAGCCTGGCCTAATCGCCTCTCCATTTTTTTTTCATCAGCTCTCTTTTTTAAAAAAGAAGCTGTGAGGCATTTGTTAACGGTGCATCAAGAGCCGTTTTATAGCTGAAATCCTGTCCCTCAAGAGCCCATTAAAAAAGACCTGCCCTTTTATAAAGCGCACGCCAGAGAGAGGATAGCCGCGTTCGGACAAAACCGGACCAGACACGCCATTGCAAAAAAAGGGCTTTGCCTTACGAGAAAAGAAGGGGGGCAGAGATAGATATGTTACAGCGGATAGATATCGTGGGTCTAACGGCCTGCCGCGTGCCGCCATCAAAGCCAGCTTCTTATGACAAGCTGGCCAGATGAGGGAGGATTATCTTAACAGGGATTAATAGTTAATCTCGATTTCGATGCGGCGGTTTTTGGCTCTGCCGGCAGCGGTATCATTGGTTTCAACCGGGCGGCTCTCGCCATAGCTGATCGCTTCCAGCCGGTTATTGGAAATAAGCCCGTCTGCCGATAATGCCTGTACAACACTTGCAGAACGTGCGGCGGCCAAATCCCAGTTATCGCGATAGCGCGAGCCGAATATCAATGGCACATCATCTGTGTGACCAGATACGGTAATCTCGCTCTTGCCATTTGCATTGACGCTGGCAATTCTGTCCATAATTTCCAGTGCCTCGGTGGTCAGATTGGCTGAACCAGAGGCAAATGCCCCGCCTGCGCCCACGGTGATGATAACCTTGTCTTCATCGCGCTCTACGGCCACCAGACCTTTATCGATTTCCTGGCGCAAGGCAACTTTCAGCTCATCTTCTGCCAGTTCAGCCTGGGCCTCGGACTCAGCCTGGCTTTGGGCATCTTTGGCCGATTGCTCGGCCGCATCACTGGCCGCTTTTGCCAATTGCTGCAACGTGCCTTCCAGCCCGCCAAACAACACTTCCTGATCAGATGCACCGGCAGCCTTTTTGGCCTTTTCAATGGCATTGAGGGTTTTTTGCAATAATTGTGGCAGGTCTTTTTCCTCGGCTTCTGTCGGGGTGAAGTTTACCACGACATTCTCGCCCAGCGTTTGTACCTCAATATCGCCTCTGGCAATGGCGTCTTCCAGTGCCTTGACCACATCTTCGGCATCATTTTGGGCATCGCCATCGCCATCTTTATTTTTATTTTGCTGTTCCAGATCCGGCTGATTGACATTGGTGGTTTGCTGGGTCATCTCGTCTGTCACGGATTTTGCCGGAGACGGGCTGAAATTCAATGACAGGACGGTTGTGCCCTTTGGCTGTTCAACAATCGGTACAATTTTTTGCACCCCGAAAGCATTTCGCAGCGAGCCGGAAATCTGTTTAAATTTCGGTACATTAAACTCGGCAAAAGAAAGAATAAGAACAAAGAAGGCCATCAGCAAAGTAGCCATATCGGCAAAGGTTGCCATCCATGCCGGCGCACCAACAGGCGGGCATTTGGGACATTCCTCTTCTTCTTCTTCGATCTCTGGGGCTTCTGCTTCTGCCATCTTCTATTCCTTTGCCAGCACGGATTATCGCGGCTAAAAACTTTATGCCAGCTCCATCTTTTCCTGCATTTTAGGCGGCAGGTTCGAGACGAGTTGATCCTGAATATTGCGCGGAGACTCCCCTCTGGCGATATTGCGCAAGCCTGTTACCACCATTTCGCGATAGACGACTTCATATTCTGTATAGCCTTCCAGCTTGGTCAGCATTGGCATAAATAGCACATTGGCGATAAACGCCCCATAAAGGGTGGTCAACAAGGCCACCGCCATCGCCGGGCCAATCGCCTTTGGGTCAGCCATATTACCAAGCATCAGCACCAGGCCAATAAGCGTGCCGATCATGCCCATTGCCGGGGCCAGGTCAATCCAGGCTTTTACCGCCCCCTGATTGGCTTCATGGCGCTTTTTCATAGAGGCGATTTCCTTGTTTAGCTGGGCAACAAGCTTGGCTTCATCGGCGCCATCTACCAGCATTTGCAAACCTTTTTGAAAGAATTTATCGGGGACTTCCTGGCCTTCCAGTGCCATCATCCCGTCTTTACGGGCAATACCGGACAGCTCCACCATGCGCTCTACCATCTCGTCCATTTTTTTAATGGGCGGCAGGAAAGCCTTGGCCATCACGCCAAAATGGCCAATGAAAACGCCCATCGGTACAGAATAAAGCACCAGAAAGGCCGTGCCGCCAAAAACGATCAAAATGGACGGCACATCAATAAATGGACCCAGTCCACCGCCCGAAATCATAGCGCCAATGATCATGCCAATTCCGCCAATAAGGCCAAGAAGCGATGCGATATCCATAGGATTAATACCTCAATTTTCTAGTAAAACAGCATAAAGCTGAAATAGTCTCTACGTTTGGTTAGCAATTTTGATACCAAAGCGCGTTCCAAGCGGTGATTTTCTTTCTCTAGGGAATAATATCAGATTATGCTAATATTTAGAACAGTCAGGCAACAAACCGGGTGGATTAATGTCTCATCTGACAAGGTTAAACCGTTTTTTAAGACGCCAGATGCAAGTAATGATGCAAGTAATGATGCGGGTTTTATGCCTGGCAGCCAGTCTTTTTGGCCTTGCCGGAATAGCTTTGTCTGGCCAGGCATCTACCAGTCACTATCTGGTGCGCGAACATATTGTTCTGGATTTGCGAAGCGGGGTTGAATGGCTGCGCTGTTCGGTGGGACAAACATATAATCAGGGTAGTTGCGAGGGTGACATCCTGCAATTCACCTATGAGGAAATTCCGGAAATCATCAAACAGGCCAATAAAGAATTAGGGGGGCGCTGGCGTCTGCCTAGCAAGGATGAGCTGGCTTTACTGATTTGCGCAGATTGTCCGCCGCCGCGTATTGAAAAGACAATTTTTCCGCAAACAGGGGCAGAACCCTATTGGACAGGACAGCGCAACTGGCTGGTCGCAAATAATTACTGGTCAGTAAATTTTATGACAGGCCACAGCTATGCCCGTTCATTTCCCGAAAAACCGCTGGCGGTTCGCCTGGTAAGAGACAGAGTTTCGCCATAGCCTTATCGCTGGCTGTCTGATTTATCAGAGATGGCCTGTTTTGCTCTGCTGCGTTGATAGGCGATAAATTTTACCGCAAAGGTGAGGATAGCCAGCCCGGCAAAGACATAGCCAAAATATATCGGCTGTATCCCGCCTATCTGATGAAATACATCGCCCATCATCAGGCCGATTATCGCAATCCCAAGAACCATCCCTAAAAACAGGCGCAAGATATGACAGCGCCGGCAAGGCTCTCTTTTAACATGGGTGCGCATGATCAGCATATTTAAAGGCTCTTCTGTTTCTTTTTAAAACAGTGTTTCCAGCTTTTCTGGCCTGCCATGGCAAAGGATGCCTCTGTCAAAAAACAGCCGAAATAGCGTGAAGAAACCTGTCCAAATTCTGACACAAATATTAACAAAGTATTAACAAAAAATTTTAACTATATGAAAATATTGAAAAACTAGTGTTAAAAACCTGACAAATTCTTACGTCAAATTGTTTTTTTGCAAAGTTTGTGCCGTTGCGGAAATCTCTTCTCCAAGAAGGAGAAACATCATGCAGTTATCACAGTCTATCAAACTTCGCCAGAAGCAATCACTGGTTATGACACCGCAATTGCAGCAAGCGATTAAGCTGTTGCAAATGTCCAATATTGAATTATCCCAGCACTTGCAAGAACAGATGTATGAAAACCCGTTTTTGGAAGTAAAGACGATTGATGACCGGGAATCTGAAAAAGCGGCACACAATGATGCCCCGTCAGATAATCCGGCTGCCCCTTCTGAGAAGGGCGCAAGTAGCCCGTCTGAAGCCGGACAGGATTTGCAGGCATCCGAGCCGCAAAATGATTTATCTGCGCTAAAAGAAAGTGCCGCGCTAAAGGATGATCCCACACATAGCTCGGAATATGAAAACCGTTTCGATACCGCCCATGCAGATAGCACCACGGGCAAGCGCAGCAATGCCAGCGGCGACGGGGATTTCAATCTGATTGAAAATGTTTCGGTTGAGGAAGGATTTTATCCCCAGCTTTTCCGCCAGCTTAATCTGGCCTTTGCCCATCCGGCTGACCGGCTAATCGCGGGTCATTTTGTAGCGGCACTCGAGCCAACTGGCTGGATTGGTGCCAGGGTCGAGGAAATTGCGGCACAGGCCGGCAGTTCTATCGCCCGTGCTGAAGCGGTTCTGGAAGTATTGCAAGGGTTTGAGCCCGCCGGCATTTTTGCCCGCGATCTGGCAGATTGCTTGCGTATTCAGCTGATGGATCAAGAGCTGTTTACCCCTGAATTTGGCCTGTTACTGGATAATCTGGAACAGTTGGGGCGCGGCGAGGTAAAACAGCTTGCCCGCAAGCTGAAATGCGAACAAAGCGATATTATGGATATGCTGGCGATTATTCGCACGCTCAACCCCAAGCCGGGCGAGCATTTGGGTATTGAATATCGAGATATGCCCAGCCCGGATGTGATTGTCAGCCGAACAGCAAAGGGCTGGTCTGTCGAGCTAAACCGCTCTACCCTGCCGTCGGTTCTGGTCAATGAAGAATATGCAGAAAAAATGGCAGAACAGCAGCGCAAAGATAAAGCTGCAGCCGATTATGCCTCTGATACGCTGGCCAATGCGCGCTGGCTAAAACGGGCGGTTGAACAGCGCAATCAGACCACGCTGAAAATCAGTGCCGAAATTATCCGCCATCAGACAGATTTTCTGGAAAAAGGGCTGGATTATCTAAAGCCCCTATCGCTGCGGGATGTGGCCAAGGCCGTGGGGATGCATGAAAGCACTGTCAGCCGCGTCACCACAGGCTTGCTGATTTCCACGCCGCGTGGCGGGATGCCGTTGAAATCTTTCTTTAGTGTGAATATTGCGACAAAGGGCTCGGATATGAATGCCTCTGCTGCCTCGGTTCGCAATATGGTGAAAAAAATTATCTCTCAGGAAATGCCTGGCAAGCCGCTGAGTGATGAGGCTATTTCCAAAATGATTTCCAAGCAGGGGATTGACCTGGCGCGGCGCACCGTTGCCAAATATCGCGAGATGCTGAATATCCCCTCTTCTTCCCAAAGACGGATGCAGGCACGCCTGACCAGTATGCGCTAACCGGCCATCTGTTTTTTATCTCCTCCCAAAGGCCGAGACCCCCTTTTGCAAGACAGGAAATCTTGTAAAAAGGGGGTTTTTTTCTATCCCGTGGGTTTCAAAAAGGGGCTGGCAATGTGCCAGAAATAGCGGTTCTGGCCAGAATAGTTGCCAATAAAAATGGGCTGGTGTTTTTAAAAAAACAGGGAAGCTGGTTTTTAACGTTCTGCTGCAAGGGCGACCAGTTGGGCGGTCATTTCCTGTTCTTCTGCGCTATGGCCGGTTTCATGCAAATAATGCCCAAGCGGTATATAGCTGGCAGATTTTGGCTGATCCTTGTCATCAAATTCCACAAATTCAATTGCCAGATTATGTAACTCATCAAACGGCTTTTTCATCTGACCACTCCTGTTATCCTGCTGTCAGCAATTTGTCATCGCCTATTGCTTGCAACAGCTATGCCAGACAGCCGGTCAGGGCTGAATATCACCCGATAAAAAAGGGTAAACCCGGCAAAAAAAACAAAGGCGAGGCCAAAAGGAAGCTATCAGAAGCGTATTTCGCGCGGAATACCGCCTGTATTGCTCAACTGATGTCCGATTTTAAAGAACAAAGCCGGATTGATGGATTTATCATTAATGAGGATTTCATAATGCAGATGCATACCGTCCGAACGGCCGGTATTGCCCACTTTGCCCAGCACAATATCCTCGGTCACAAAATCGCCTGTCGCCACATTAATAGAGGAAAGATGGGCATAGACGGTTTCAATATTATGGGCATGGCGCACGCGCACGACATTGCCAAACGAGCCATTGCGGCCGGCAAAGCTGACAATACCGCTGGCAGAAGGGCGCAATTCTGCGTTCCAGGTGCTGGCCAGATCTACCCCGTGATGAAAGCGCGTTACCCCTGTTTTTTTGTTGGTACGCATCCCGTAGGGGCTGGTGATATAATAATAGCGCAATGGCGATCTGAGCGGAATTTGATTTAGGATTTTCACCCATCTATCCCGGTGCAGGAAAAGGTTTGCGACCAGCCCTTGTCTCGGCTCGGCTGTTTCAGGCCAGCTTTTCGGCCGGCTATCCAGGCGGATATCAAAGCGATCAGCGATGGTTTCAATTTGCCGGGCTTGCGATAGATAATCGGCAAACAGGCGGTGAAGTTTGGTGCGCTCATCCAGAAAAGGGGCTTCGGCCAGGCTATCCAGCCCGACAAATTCGGGATCCATCGGCTCCGGCTTCGGGCGCGGCAAGGGGGCGATAGGCTCGTCTATCGCAGGGATGACGGGTGCACGGCCAATTTGTGTGGCCATTACCGTGACGTAATTTTCAGGCTGTTCTTCTGGCAGACTGGTTACCGCTTCACCTGCTATCATCTGTGGGCGGACAAAGGCTGGTTCAGAAGCCGATATATCCGCTGCATCAGCTGGCGGTTCCGGGGCCATAACACGCGAAATAGCTGGCACAGGCTCTTCGGTGATGGCCTGGAGGGTCAGTTCCTGCAAGGCGGCCAATTTATCTGTGTGTAAATTATTGCTGGCGGGTACAGGCTCTATGCCGGTCTCTGGCCGCTGGTTTGGGCCAGGGCTGGAAAGTGCCTGAATGACGGTTGGGATAATCTGTGTGGTCTGGCCATAAATAAACGGGGCGGTATAGATGGCGATAAGCAATCCTGCTGTCAGCCCGCCGACGATTTTCAGCGTATGATGGGGGCGGAAGCCAACCTCAACAGGGCCATTTTCGGTAAAAAATAAATAACGGCTCTCGCTGGCCAGCCAGGTTTTTTCGGTTGTGGCAAACCGCATATTTGGCGCATTATGTGCCAGCGAGGGCGGCAAAAGCTCTTGCAAAAACCGTCTGATAAATGCGCGAAATGCGAATATCATAACTTATTCAGCAAAATCGCTATCAGTACCAGATTAGTAACCAGCTGGACGGCAATTAAGGATAATAGCAAACGATTTGAATGGCGATTTTTCACATTCAGAGTAAAAGAGGGCATAGACATCATCTGCGTCATCGCCCGGTGGGTTGTGATATTCTGGTTGCCCTGTTTTGCCATTGAAGATGCCGGGGCTGGATTTTCGGCTAAATCACTTAAAGGTAATTCCGGGGCATCTTCGTTCTGCGGCGGCGTTCCGGCAGGGGAAACAGAAAGGCTGATATCCTCGCGCAAGGCTTCCTCGCGCGCTTCAAATTCATGTTGCGAGACAATCGCCTCGGATACATCATTACGAATTTTTTCAATACGCTTGCGAATATCAATGACGTCAACAACCATTTGTTTTTCCATTTCTATGTTATCAAAGCTGGTCCGATAACGATGAACGCGCACCGTGAAATAAACGACATTTAAAAAAGCTATTTTAGGACGTAAGAAATGCCCGTAACAACGCTTTGTGTACCCACTCTGCGCGGTCTTATGGTAATGTTATCCTATTTTCAGACGTTCTGTTGAGTCAGGGATGATCGGTCTTTGCTGATCTTTATATTAACCTTTTGTAAATTAGGGAAATTAAATGTTTAAGTCTTCGTCGCCCTCAGCCATTTCCGATAGCCAGGATGCGATTATTGGCAAAAATATCAAATTAACCGGCTCGATTGATTCGCCTGACAAGGTGATTCTAAACGGCCAGGTTACCGGTGATGTCAGCTGTACCGTTCTGGAAATTGGCATAGAGGGTAAATTAGAGGGCAATGTCAAAGCTGAAACGGTAATTGTTGGCGGGCGGCTGACCGGCGATGTAGATGCTATGCGGTTGAAACTGGCAAGCTCATCCTATGTAAATGGCGAGATGCGCTATCACATTATCGAGGTAGAAGAGGGTGCCCAGCTGGAAGGCAGCTTTGTTCAGCAGAAACCGGCCAGCCCGGCAAAGACCGCCGCCGCCGCTATAGAGGCTGAAACAGACAAATGAGGAAATCTGTCTTTGGTAGCGGGGCATCTTTTTCCGGCCATATCAGCCCGGCCGAAGTGCTGGAAATATATGGCGATGTTCAGGCCGATATTATTGCCGGGAAATTTCAGCTGGAAAAAGGGGCAAAATGTGCCGGCAATCTGGATATCGGGCTGGGGGTGTTTGCCGGCGAATATCGCGGGCGCATGAAGGCCAAAAGCGTCTGGTTGCTGGCCAGTGCAAAATTATTCGGCCAGATAGAATATCAGGCTCTGCAAATGGATAGAGGGGCAGCGCTTAATTGTCATATTCTGCATAATTGGACAGAAAATGAAACCGGAACCGAAACCGGAACCGAAACCGGAACCGGAACCGGAACCGGAACCGGAACCGAAGACGGCACAGCCGATTTGGATAGAGATGGCGTATGAGTGATTCCACCTATATCGATAGCGGCCTTAAACTGCGCGGCCTGTTAAAAGCCCCGGGCCAGCTGGTGGTGATAGCCGGCACATTTGAAGGGGAATTGGAAGCCAGAGACCTGATCATCGAGGCCGGCGGGCAGTGTCAGGGATTTGTCCATGCCGAAACGGTTTCAGTGGCCGGAACATTTACCGGTATTCTGGAAACACAAAGCCTGAATGTAGGCGAGGCAGCGATTGTCGCTGGCGAGATTATTACCGATGCGCTGGCGGTTGATTCAGGGGCGGATATATCCGGAACAGTTATGCGTAAAGCGCCGCTGGAAAAGCAAAAAGCCTAGAAATCATCATCCATCTGTTTCAGCAAATCATCGCATAGCTCGACTGTTTGAATGCAATCTTCAAAAAAGGACAGGGTTTGTGCCCGGCCATGCAGCTGGAAAAGCTGCATCGCTGCATAACGACCAGCGGTCAGCGCTACTGTATGGGCAAATCGGTTATTCTGGCTGGCATTATCCAGCATGGTTTCAACTTTATCAGCCAGGCTATCGATATGATCAGCCCCGATTTTTGGGGCGGCGATATCGCTTGCACATAAAATCCTGCACTCCGGAGCAATGCTGGCAGGGGTCATGCTGGCCTTGCCGGCGCGATAGGCTTGCAAATTAATAATCTCCGCCATAACCCTTACGCCTCTTCTTCTGTTTTTTTGTCAGGGCAGCGCAACATACGGCCTTTGATATAGGTCATTTCAGGGCCAGGCTGGCCAATTTCTGTGGTGTTCTGAAACACATCCAGCGGTACAATGACACTGGCTTCCAGCTCTACTGCCTGATTGCGCATCAGAACCATCGCATCATCATACGACCCGTTATGGTGTACCTCTACCACGCCCAGCGAGCGGCATCCGGCCAGATAGGCATCGGACATATTGGTAAAGCTGATGGCTTCTGCCCCTTCAACCGGCGTTGGGCGGGCAGCCGCGATTTGTCGGGCGCGCTGTTCTTTTTTAAACTGATGCAGCTCTGCCCATTCTGCGGCCGGGACAACCATCAGAGACTCATTGCGCCCATCGTAAAAATACTGGCATCCGGTGGCACTGAATAACACGCCTAAAAGCAGCAATATGGATTTGAACTGTTTTTTCATGCCAATTATTCCTGTTCTCTGCGCCTGCGCTATAGCCTGCCGGCTTCGGGGTGGTTTCATTTTTGCCGGCCCGCCAGCGCTTGTGATAGGATATAACGGCAAGAGACAGATTTTTTTTAGGGCGGTCATCGATGCTATACAAGCTGGCTATTGTGCCGTTATACTGCAATTAAAGAACGGTTTTTTTGGTGCTGGCCACGCAAGGGCAGTCAGGATAAAATGAAGTCAGTGTGGTACGGTTTTTTTGATGATTAAGACGGGATTTTTTAACTTCCTTATTGGGCATCAGGGCACTATTTGCGCTGTTATCATCGCCCTGCCCTTGTTATTGCTTGGCGATAAAGCGGCCTATAGTGAGGGGCGGATTTATGAGGGCAGTGAGGAAAAAGCCCATTGTACCTTATGGGATACCCAGCGGTTGCGCTGGCCGCAAACCTCTATGGGGCGGGAAAAAACCAAATGCCGGCGCAAGGCTGTACCGCCAACGGTTATCTCAAAAGTTTGCCGTCTGAAAAAAGTAGGCAAGGATGCAGAAACCGGCCAAAAATTATGTATCTATTCCGCGCAAGGGCGGGGTGATTCAGAAGTAACCGTGCCGATATCGCCCTCTTTGAATTGCCAGCGCACCTATAGCTGCAAGGCAGATGACTAGCCTTTCCGGGCAAACAGTTTTTTTTTAAATTTCCCCCTGAGGCAAAATCGCGCATTCGGCTTTTAAAAGCATAAATATCATGCTAGGTCAGATAAGGTGCAAGGCGCGATGTTTGCGCCGATTTTTTTCGTTAACATCTACCAGAGATTTCAGGGAGAAGGTCTGATGGGAATTGTTGAGAATGTCGATCCGGACGGGTTGCTGGAATATTCGGTTGTTTTTACCGACCGTTCGCTTAATTCGATGTCCAAATCCTTTCAACAGGTGATGCGCGATATATCAGCCGGGCTAAAAGAAGCCTATCAGGCAGAGGCGTGCGTGCTGATACCCGGCGGCGGTACCTTTGGTATGGAAGCGATTGCCCGGCAATTTGGCGGCGATCAGGATTGTCTGGTGGTTCGCAATGGCTGGTTTAGCTATCGCTGGTCAGAAATTTTTGAAAAAGGCGGTTTTGCCAGGCAAACAAAGGTGATGTGCGCCGGCCAGACAAGCGCTGTTTCCGGCCAGAACAGCTATCAGCCTTTCGCTCCTGTTGCCATAGAAGAGGTAGTGGCAGAGATTAAATCTTTCCAGCCAGGCCTTGTTTGTGCCCCGCACGTGGAAACCTCTGCTGGCATGATGCTGCCAGATGACTATATCCAGGCGATAGCCGACGCCGCCCATGAGGTTGGCGCTGTGTTTGTGCTGGATTGTGTGGCATCGGGCGCATTGTTTGTGGATATGGCAAAGCTAGGGGTTGATGTCTTATTGACCGCCCCGCAAAAAGGCTGGACATCCACCCCATGTGCCGGTGTGGTGATGCTGGGCAGCCGGGCAGTGGCAAAGCTGGCCGATACCAATAGTTCTTCTTATGTGTGTGATGTGGCCAAATGGCACGCGATTATGCAGGCCTATGAAAATGGCGGTCATGCCTATCATGCCACCATGCCAACAGATGGGCTGGTAACCTTCCGCGATGCGATTGCAGAAACCCGTGCCTTTGGTTTTGAAAATGCCCGTCAGGCACAAATTGAACTGGGCAGGCAAATGCGCGCCCTGATGGAATCACATGGCTTTGTGTCTGTGGCGGCAGAAGGCTTTCAAGCCCCGTCGGTGATTGTCAGCTTCACCAATGATCCGGATATGAAATCAGGCAAAAAATTCATGCAGCAGGGTGTACAAATCGCCGCCGGCGTGCCCTTGCAGGTGGGCGAGGGGGCAGAATATATGTCTTTTCGCATCGGCCTGTTTGGTCTGGACAAGCTGATGAATATCGACCGCACAGTCAGCCTGTTTGAAAATGCCCTGGCGCAAGTGGAAACCGCCTAGCAAACCAGTTTTAAAGCAAGAAGGGGGGGAAGAGAAAGTGTTAATCCTCCGCCTCTTCTGCCGGGCTTTTGGTTGCACATAAAGGACAGGTCCATTCCCGGCGTGCCGGGCTATCCTGGCTGTTCATGGTCGGGACAGTCCAGTAATAGCCGCATGACCCGCAGCTCATATGCCAGATAGTTTCCCGCTGGACACGGATAATGGATTTTTTTTCCGGTTTGCTCATTTCTAGTCCGCTTGTTTCTGGCCCGCTTATTTCTGGCGCTATTTTTGGCCGGCCTTTATACTGGCTGGCAGTAATGTTTCATGGCGGCTGGTTTTATCAGGTGCGTGCATCTGGCGGGTAAAACAGCTGCGTGTGCCCTCATGACAGGCCGCCCCTGTCTGGTCAACCAGCAATAACAGCGTATCGCCATCACAATCAAAATGACAGCTTTTCAAAAGTTGGATATGGCCAGAACTATCGCCCTTGCGCCACAGGCATTGACGCGAGCGTGACCAGTAAACAACCCTTCCGCCTGCCAATGTTTCTGCCAGGCTTTCACGGTTCATCCAGGCCATCATCAGCACTTCGCCTGTATCAAATTGCTGGGCAATGGCCGGAACAAGCCCCTCTGTATTAAAGCGCAATTGGGCGAACAGGTCGCTTGGGCTCGGGCGCGGTGTTCGGGGCTGTTCAGACATATATCTGTTTCCTGATTTATCCTTAAAAAAGATAGCTGTAATTTACCCGTCTTCCAGCCATTTGGCAAAAGACAATCCATTAACAGGCTATTTGAAAAAAAATAGTGCGAAAAAAGGATATTATTTTCATTTACCGCAAGGCAGGGTAGAACAAGCCATAACCCCCTTTTTTGGAGGCGCAGATATGCCCTTATCGATGCGTAAAAAAGTCTTTATCACCGCCGCTATTACCGGTTCGGGCGGTACCCAGGATAAAAGCGATTTGGTACCGCGCAGCCCGCAACAAATTGCCGATGCTGCCATAGAAGCCGCCAAAGCAGGGGCAGCGGTCGCACATTGCCATGTCAGAGACCCGCAGACAGGCGCGCCCTCCCGCTTGCCAGAACTCTATCGCGAAGTGACAGACAGGATAAGGCAATCCAAAACCGATGTGGTGCTTAATCTTACCGCCGGGATGGGCGGGGATATGGTGTTTGGCTCTAGCGATGCGCCTCTGCCCTTGCGTGCGGGGGCAACCGATATGGCCGGTGCAGCCGAGCGGGTCGCCCATATTCGCGAATGCCGTCCGGAAATCTGTACCCTTGATTGCGGTACAATGAATTTTGCCGAGGCCGATTATGTGATGACGAATACGCCTGGTATGTTGCGTGCCATGGCCACGATGATGCAGGAAATAGGTGTGCGCGTGGAAATCGAGGCCTTTGATACTGGCCATTTATGGTTTGCCAAACAGCTGGTCGCAGAAGGGCTGATATCCAACCCGGTACTGGTACAGCTATGTATGGGTGTGCCATGGGGCGCCCCGGATGATCTAAATACCTTTATGGCGATGGTCAATAATGTCCCCGATAATTGGGTGTTTTCCGCTTTCTCGCTGGGGCGGCATCAAATGCCCTTTGTGGCGGCCTCTGTTCTGGCAGGGGGAAATGTACGGGTCGGGCTGGAAGATAATTTATATCTGGAACGCGGCGTGCTGGCCAGTAATGCCCAATTGGTTGAAAAAGCGGCCAGCATCATTCAAAAAATGGGCGTGGAGGTGATGAGCCCGCTAGAAGTGCGCGATGAATTACGCCTCGAAAAACGCGCCCCGCTTGCCTAGCCCGGACAAGCCAAAAGAGTAGGAAAATCAGATGACAGATAAACAGGCAGCCATTATCGGAGGCGGGGTTATTGGCGGTGGGTGGGCAGCCCGTTTTGCCTTAAATGGCTGGCAGGTCAATCTTTTTGACCCTGACCCCGAGGCAGAACGCAAAATCCGCGAAGTGATGCAAAATGCCCGTGCCAGCCTGCCGTTGCTTGCCGATAAATCGCTGCCGAAAGAAGGCCGGCTGGTGATATGTACGCGCCTGGAAGAGGCGGTGCGTGATGCGCTGTGGATACAGGAATCTATACCTGAGCAGCTGGCGATAAAACAATCTGCCTTTGCCGATATTCAGGCCGCGTGCCGGCCAGATGCGGTTCTGGCCTCTTCTACCTCCGGCTTTCGCCCTGCCCAGTTGCGCGATGGCGCATTGCGACCAGACCAGATTATTGTCGCCCATCCCTATAACCCTGTTTATTTGCTGCCCGCTGTTGAGCTGGTTGGCGGTACAGACAACCCCGCTATTCTGACAGCCGAGCAGATATTAAAGGATATCGGCATGAAGCCTGTCACCTTGCGCCAGGAAATAGATGCCCATGTCGGCGACAGATTACTGGAAGCGCTGTGGCGCGAGGCCTTGTGGCTGGTAAAAGATGATGTGGCCACCACCGCCGAAATAGACGAGATCATCAGCTATAGCTTTGGGTTGCGCTGGGCACAGATGGGCTTGTTTGAAACCTACCGCGTGGCAGGGGGCGAGGCCGGGATGCGGCATTTTATGGCACAATTTGGCCCGGCTTTAGCCTGGCCCTGGACCCGTTTGATGGATGTGCCGGAGCTGGATGAGGCGCTGATAGAAAAAATTGCCCGGCAGTCAGATGCCCAGTCGGGACATTATTCCATTCGCGAGCTGGAAGCTATTCGTGATAAAAATCTGGTTGGTTTTTTAAAGGTGCTGAAAGACCATAAATGGGGGGCAGGAAAAGTCTATTCAGACTGGCTGAAAACAGCCCCTCTGCCAGAGCAGACAGAAAAGGAAAGCTGGCAACCTGAAACCCCTTTTGTGCGGCATCGCACAGAAGTGCTGCCTGCATGGATTGATTATAACGGCCATATGACCGAATTTCGCTATTTGCAGGTGATGAGCGATTCTGCGGATTGTTTGCTGTCCTATCTTGGTCTGTCGGCTGCGTATGTTGGGGCTGGCTATAGCATCTATACAGTTGAAACCCATATCCGCCATTTGGCCGAAGCAAAGCCGGGCGAATATATTACCGTCTCCACGCAAATCCTGTATGCGGATGAAAAAAAGATCAGATTATGGCATAGCCTGAAAACCGATGCCGGGATAGAAGTTGCCACAGGCGAGCAAATGTGGCTGCATGTCGATATGAAGGCAGGGCGAGCCGTAGCGATGCGCCAGCCCTTGCGCGATAGAGTGCTTGGCCTATATGAAGCGCATAGGGGGCTGGGCGTGCCAGAGGGGGCAGGCCGGCATATTGGCCAGAAACAGGCCGGGTAATTTCAACCTGCCAGATTATGCTTATCGCCTGAGAGTTGCTTGCTAAAGATGCCTGTTTTTGTGTATCCTTCAAGCTGGCCAGACCGCCATTTTTGCTCTTGTTTCGGATAATCTAACTTGTGAACAACCTTGATAACAAACAGATGCCAAATAGCCCATCCAGGCTGATAGACCCGTTTGGCCGGCATATAGATTATATCCGTGTTTCGGTAACCGACAGGTGCGATTTCAGATGTGTTTATTGCATGGCAGAAGAAATGACATTTTTGCCGAAATCCGAGTTGTTGACGCTGGAAGAGCTGGAAATAGTGTGCCGCCAGTTCATGCGGTTGGGGACAAAAAAAATCCGGCTGACAGGGGGCGAGCCTCTGGTGCGGCGAAATATCCTGCATCTTATCCGCAATTTGGGCGCAGAGGTGAAATCCGGCCAGCTGGAAGAGCTGACCATCACCACCAATGGCAGCCAGCTGGAAAAAATGGCGGAGGATTTGGCAGAGGCTGGCGTGCGCCGAATTAATGTATCAATAGATACGCTGGAGGCAGATAAATTCCAGCTGATAACCAGATGGGGATCGCTGGATAAGGTATTGGCCGGGCTAAAAGCAGCACAAAAAGCCGGCTTGCAGATAAAGTTGAACACCGTTGCTTTAAAAGGGGTGAATGAGGAGGAGCTGGGCGATATGGTTGCCTTTGCCGGCGATAAGGGCTTTGATATGACCATTATCGAAGTGATGCCTATGGGCGATATCGGTAATGAAAATCGGGTCGGTCAATATCTGCCTGTATCGGTGGTGCGATCGCGTCTGGAAAAACGTTTTACCCTGACAGATTCCGAGCATATAAGCGCCGGGCCTGCCCGTTATGTAGAGGTTGCAGAGACAGGCCGCAAATTAGGCTTTATTACCCCGATGACGCATAATTTTTGCGAGAGCTGTAACCGGGTACGCATCACCTGTACCGGCCAGCTTTATATGTGTCTTGGTCAGGAGGATAATGCCGATCTGGCAACTGCATTGCGTGGCGGCGGCGAGGCCGCGCTGGAAGCGGCCATCTTCGAAGCGATAGGCCGCAAACCGAAAGGACATGATTTTGTCATCAGCCGCAGAAAAGCTGTAAATGTTGGCCGGATGATGAATGTCACAGGCGGATAAGGCAGGCAGATGGCGATAGCAAAAAGGGCTGTATTCGGGCTGGCAGGCTGGTCTGGCTCTGGCAAAACAACGCTGGCAGAAAAGCTGATCCGCCATATTGTGTCGCGCGGTTTTTCGGTGGCCAGTATCAAACACGCCCATCATAAATTTGATGCAGATGTGCCGGGCAAGGATAGCTGGCGACATCGAAAAGCAGGGGCAGGTCAGGTGCTGGTATCGTCTGCGGCGCGTTCGGTGCATTTTATCGAGCATCCAGAAGAACAGCCGGCATTAGGCGATTTGGTTGGCCAGCTTAAGCCATGCGACCTGGTACTGGTGGAGGGCTATAAAAAAGAGGCGATCCCGAAGCTGGAAATCTATCGAAAGGAGCTGGATATGCCGCCTTTATATCCAGAAGATAGCCATATTATTGCGGTGATGAGCGATGATGTGCCGGAGGGTTGTCCGCTGCCCTGTTTTGCCTGTGAGGATATTGCCGGCATGGCTGATTTCATCCTGACCCATTTAGGGCTGGAGAGGCGATAGGGCGATGGGCCATCCTGAAACCACCAGACTGGAAGATGCGCTGGCGCTGGTCATAGCCGCAGCAAGCGGGCAGGTGCGCAAGACAGAAATATGTCCGGTGATGCAGGCCTATGGCCGGATATTGGCACAGGATATTGAAAGCCCGATTGATTTGCCGCAAACAGATAATGCGGCTGTGGACGGCTTTGCCTTTCATACAGATAGCCTGGCAGAAAATCCGGAGCGGCCGCTGAAAATTATCGGAAGCGCACGTGCTGGCCATCCATTTAACGGCCAGGTTAAAACAGGCGAGGCGCTGCGTATCTATACAGGGGCTGTCCTGCCCAAAGGGCCAAACTGTATCATCATGCATGAAGATTGCACCGATAAAGGCGATAGCGTTATCTGTCACAAACGCCTGTCTGCTGGCAAAAATATTCGGCCCAGAGGCGAGAATTTAAGCGCCGGCGAAGTGGTTGGCAAAAAAGGGCATCGCATCACGGCTGCGGATATGGGGCAATTAGCGGCATCCGGCTGTGCAGAGCTGGGTGTTTATCGCCGGTTAAAGGCAGTGATATTTTCCACAGGCGATGAGGTGATAGAAACTGGCCAGAAGCGGCAAGCAGGACAGATTTACGATAGTAACAGAGCTATATTGAACGGCCTGTTACAACAAGAAGATATCCAGGTGATAGATGGCGGCATTATTCGGGATGAAAAAGACGCGCTGGTTGCGGGGTATCAATCCGGGCTGGCAGACGCTGATATTATTCTTTCCAGCGGCGGGGCATCGGACGGGATTGAAGACCATACTCAATACGCCTTGAGCGAAATTGGTGCAGAGCTGTTATTCTGGCGGTTGGCGATGAAGCCAGGCCGGCCAATGGCCGCTGCCCGAAAAGATGGCAAAATGATATTCTGTCTGCCGGGTAATCCGGTTGCGGCCTTTGTATGTTTTAAATTGCTGGTTGCCCCGGCGATAGATGCGCTATCCGGGCGCACCCCGCGCCAGCCTCTGATCGTCAAAATAAAATCCGGCTTTCCGCATAAAAAACAGGCCGGGCGCGCAGAATATTTACGCGCGGTGATACAGAAAGATAGCACAGGCCAGCAACAGATAGCCTTGCATGGCCGAAAAGGGGCAGGGGTGATATCCTCTTTAACAGGGGCAGACGGGCTGGTTGAAATCCCCCTGGATGCTACCAGCGTGGCACCAGGCGATTTACTGAATTTCATACCCTTTCAGGAACAGGCATTATGAAGATTTTATATTTTGCATGGATGCGCGAACATACCGGATGCAGTACTGAAGAAATCCGGCTGCCCGAAAATGTGGCTAATATCTCGGAGCTGGCGAGATATTTACGCGGCCGCTCGGCCGGGCATGAAGCGGCCTTGCGTAATCTGAAAACGGTACGGGTGGCGATTAATCGCAAATATGCAAATCTGGAAAGTCCGATAACAGACAGCGATGAAATTGCCTTTTTCCCGCCTGTCACAGGGGGCTAGAAACAGATGCAAAAAATTCTGATCAGTGAAGCTGATTTCGATATAAAGGCTGAATATGCTGCCTTGAAAAAAACCGGGGTTGGGGCGGTGGTGATGTTTGCCGGGATTGTGCGCGATACTGCCAAAGACCCGCAGCTGGTTGCCATGACGCTGGAACATTATCCCGGCATGACAGAACAGGAGATAGATAATATTATTAAACAGGCAGAGGCGCGCTGGCCGTTGCAAGGGGTGCGCGTTATCCACCGTGTTGGCCGCTTATTGCCAGAAGAAAATATCGTTTTTGTCGGCACGGCTTCTGCCCATCGCGCGCCCGCTTTTGAAAGCGCTGCCTTTATTATGGATTACCTAAAAACGAATGCGCCCTTCTGGAAAAAAGAGGAAAGCAAGACAGGCTCTGTATGGGTGGATGCACGGCAAGTCGATGAAACCGCCCTCAAAAAATGGCAGTAATCCATCTGGCTCATTTTTCTTTTCCAGATAGCTAGAACGGGCAATTTTTCAGGATGTTTCTGTCCACATTTTGAATATCGCGGTGGCCGCATAATGCCATGCTCATATCCAGCTCTTTATGCATAATCTCCAGCGCTTTGGTCACGCCTTTCTGGCCGGCTGCCCCCAGGCCATATAAAAAAGCGCGGCCGGTCAGGGTGGATTGTGCACCAAGGGCAACGGCCTTTAAAATATCCTGGCCAGAGCGAATACCGCCATCCATCCAGACTTCGATATCCTTGCCGACCGCCGATGCGATTTCCGGCAACATGGCAATAGAGCTTTCCGCCCCATCCAGCTGGCGCCCGCCATGGTTGGAGACAATCAGCGCATCCGCCCCTGATTTTGCCGCCATCGCTGCATCTTCTGCATCCAGAATCCCCTTGATGATCAGCTTGCCGCCCCACCAATCCTTGATACGGGCAACATCATCCCAATCCAGCTGCAGATCAAATTGCTCGCCCACCCAGGAAGAAAGTCTGGTCATATCCGATACCCCTTCCACATGGCCAACAATATTGCCAAAGGAACGGCGCGGCGTACCCAGCATCCCCAGACACCAGCGCGGCCGAATAGCCATATCAACAATATTTTTAAAGGTCAGTTTTGGCGGGGTGGTCAGCCCGTTTTTAATATCCTTGTGGCGTTGCCCCAGAATTTGCAGATCAAGGGTCAGCATAAGGGCAGAACATTCCGCGGCTTTGGCACGGTTCACCAGCCTTTTGGCAAAATCATGATCCCTCATCACATAAAGCTGAAACCAGAAAGGTGCCTGGGTATGGGTTGCCAAATCTTCTATTGATGAAATGGACATGGTCGAAAGGGTGAAAGGAATGCCAAAATCGGCCGCGGCACGGGCAGCCAGAATTTCCCCATCGGCATGTTGCATCCCGGTCAGCCCGGTCGGGGCGATGGCCAGAGGCATAGCGACCTCTTTGCCCAGCATAGTGGTTTTGGTGGTACGGTTGGACATATCCACCGCCACACGCTGGCGAAACGATATTTTTTTGAAATCATCACAATTGGCACGGAAGGTTGTTTCTGTCCAGGAGCCGGATTCCATATAGTCATAAAACATGGTGGGTACCCGTTTATGGGCAATTTGTCTTAATTCATCAATGGTGGTGACGTTATCCAAATGCATCATTTTTACTTTCTTCATCGAACATTCTATCTTCACATACTACCTGAAATGCCTGTATGGCAAGAAAGGGTGAAGAGGTTAGGGCTAAAAAATTCTGCCCTGTCTTAACCTGTTTTATCCGATGGGGCAAAATTTCTTTATTCAGGGCACAAGAGATAGGCTATGGTGAGAAGCAGGAATACAGCCTGTTTTATGGGAAAGATATGAGCAGAATTATCATTATCGGGGCAAGCCATGCCGGGCTTTCCTGTGCAGAGCGATTGCGCCATCACGGCTTTGACGGGCAAATCACCATTTTTGACCGCGAAGATGGCTTGCCTTTGCAGCGCCCGCCTCTGTCCAAAGCCTATCTAAAGACAGAAGCCGGCACATCAGAAGAAGCCTTTTTACTGCGAAAAGCCGACTGGTTCGAGGTATTTAATATTGATTTTCAGCCAGGATGCGCGGTGCGCTCTATCGACCGGAAATCTGGCCAGATAGAGCTGGCAGATGGCCGCACTGAGGCCTATGGCCAGCTGGTCATCGCCGCAGGGGCCAGCCCGCGCCAACTGCCCGTACCAGGCGGGCAGTGCAAGGGGGTGTTCGAGCTGCGTATCGCGCGTGATGCACGGGCTATTCGCGCGCATCTGGCACACACAAAAAAAGCGGTTGTGATAGGCGGCGGATATATCGGGCTGGAAGCAGCGGCCTCTCTTCGGTCTGTTGGTATAGAGGTGGATATCGTTGAAATGGCACCGCGCTTGCTGGCACGGGTCGCCTCAAACGCGCTGTCAGAATATTGTGCTGATTTGCATCAGCGCCATGATGTACGCCTTCATTGCGGCAAGGGCGTTGAGGAAATATTATGCGATGATGGCATGAAATTACGCGGCGTCAGGCTATCAGATGGCACAGAGCTGGAAGCAGATTTGGTGCTGGCAGGTATCGGGGTTGTCCCGGAAAGCCAATTGGCGATGCAAGCCGGTCTGAAGGCGGAAAACGGGATTATCGTCAATAGCGAATATCAGACAGCCGATGCCGCCATTTGGGCGATAGGCGATGTGGCACGCGCCCCCGATATCAGCCCCGTTCGCATAGAATCTATCCATCATGCCCAATATAGCGCATCGGTTGCGGCCGCTGCTATTACAGCTATGCCCGCCCCTGTGCCAGAGGCCTGGTGGTTCTGGTCAGATCAGTATGAGGTGAAATTTCAGATGGCCGGGATAGTGCCGGTCGCACGCGAGGCAGAAATGATATCGGTTACCCGCACAGGTCGGCGCGAAAACAGCCTGTCTGTCTGGAGCTGGCTGGATGGTCAGCTGGTCGCGATAGAAGCCGGCAATGACGGGCAAGCCTATATGATAGGCAAAAAATGCCTGGAGGCTGGCCGCCATCCAGACCCGCAGGAAATCGCCAATCCGGAATTTGCGCTGAAAACACTTCTGGAGTAAGAAAAGGGATAAGGTTTCTGCCGCGCATTTCCTGTTTTTTAATTCTGCCTATTTTTAATGACGGTGCCATCTATAGGGTTAAAGATATGTCCCCAGCCGAGAAAATTGCCTTGATGCGTGCGATGTTTGATGCGGCTGTTAGCGCTGCCCATCCTGATAATTTTATCGGCGACGCGGTGGAAAAAACACTGCAAGCTCTGCCTGAGGGGCGGGTGTTTGTTACCGGATTTGGCAAGGCGTCTGCGGTGATGGCACGCGCCTTTGAGGCGGCCGCCCCGGATAGGCTAAAGGCCAAAATGGAAGGGATGGTCATTGTCCCGGACGGTCATGGCAGTGCGTGCGAATATATTCAGATTATTGAAGCTGCCCATCCTGTGCCGGATGAACGTGGCCTGAAAGCCGCCGAAGAAATCATTCAGACCGCACGCCAGCTTGGGCAGGATGATTTGATGGTGGTGCTGGTCTCGGGCGGCGGCTCCAGCCTGTTTTGCCTGCCCCATCGGGCTATCGGTTTTCAGATAAAGCAAGATATCACCAGTCAATTATTGCATAATGGCGCGCCAATAGATGCGATGAATTGCGTTAGAAAACATCTTTCCGCAGGCAAGGGCGGACAGCTTGCTGCTGCGGCCTATCCGGCAAGAACCCTCAGCTTTGCGATATCTGATGTGCCAGGCGATGGTCCGGCTGTGATTGCCTCAGGGCCCACGGTCGGCGATGACAGCACAGCCCGGCAAGCGTTGGAAATATTGGCACGCTACAGGATTGCCGTGCCAAAAGCGGTAGAGGCGCATTTGCATTCTGCTGATTGCGAGACCCCGCTTGCCAGTGACCCGCTGTTATCTGCCAGCGATATGTATGTGCTGGCCACGCCGCTGAAATCCTTGCAAGCGGCCGCAGAAATTGCCCGTAAAGCTGGCTATAATCCTGTTATTCTGGGCGATGCGCTGGAAGGAGAAAGCCGGGCATTGGCCGCATGGATGGCACAAAAAGCTACTGCCAGCCCGGCTAAAACTGCCCTGATATCGGGCGGCGAGACAACCGTGATTGTTACAGGCAAAGGCAAGGGCGGGCGCAATGCTGAATTTATTCATGCGCTGGCTCTTTGCGGGTCATTTTACGGGCTGGCCGCCGATACAGACGGCATTGACGGGGCGCTGCCGGTTGCAGGGGCCTATATTACGCCGGAGACCTTATCGCTGGCCAGGACGCGCGGGGTTGATGCCCAGGCCATGCTGGAAGATAATGACAGTCACGGGTTTTTTGCCGCGCTGGATAGCCAGATTATTACCGGCCCCACCAAAACAAATGTAAATGATTTTCGTGTGATACTAACATGAAAATCTGTCTGGCTTGAGGAGCTATCCGGGTGATGTTTTCAAATTTATCGCCTCGCCAGATGGGCTATAGTGCGGCTATTGCCAGCCCGGCTTTATGGGGCTTTGCCCCGATATTTTTTCATTTTCTAACGGCTTTTGCCCTGGATGAAATTCTGGCGCATCGCGCCCTGTGGGCAGCGGTATTTATGACCGGGCTGTATTTTTTGCTTGGCGAGGGGGGTAAATTATTCACCGCCATTCAAAGCAGAAAACAATTGCTGGGGCTGATGGTGGGGGCGTGCCTTGTCACCACAAACTGGACCGCCTATTTGGTTGCGGTTGGCAGTGGTCATATTATTGAATCTGCCTTTGGGTATTTTATCTATCCATTGATGGCCATTGCGCTGGGTATGGTTGTTTTTCGCGAAAAGCTGGACAGGCGCGGATGGCTGGCACTGCTGGTTGCCAGTTTTGGTGTGCTGGTCAAGGCAACTCAGCTGGACGGGATGCCCTATCTGGCGCTGTTGATAGGGGCGAGTTTTGCTGTTTATGCGGTGGTGCGCAAACAGATTAATATCGATGCCTTTGCCGGCATGGTGCTGGAATTGCTGATGATAGCCCCGATAATGTTGGCCTATCTGATCTATCTGACGTTTGTTACAAAATCCGGGCAGGGGTCTTTTTTCCTGGATGGCAGCTCTTATGGGCTGATAATGGCACTGGCATCAGGGGTTGTGACCTCTGTGCCGCTGGTATTGTTTCATGTGGGCAACCGTTATTTGCACCTGAATATTACCGGCTTTTTATTTTATATTAACCCCAGCTTGCAATTAATTATCGGTGTTTTGCTGTTTGGCGAAGCCTTTGTCTGGCAGGATATGCTGGCCTTTGGCTGCATTTGGACAGCCCTGCTTTTTCAATTTGCAAGGCTGCCAAAGCGCAAACATCCCTTATAGGGTTTTGGCCAGATTATTGAGCCAGATTATTGAAGCCAGATTATTCAGCAATTGTGGCGGTGATAATGCTGTCAGGTTCAGCAGGCGGCTCGCCGGCATTTATCTGGCGCACCACATCCATGCCGCGCGATACTTGCCCCCATACCGTATATTGGCCGGTTAGATGGCCACACCCCTCAAAACAGATGAAAAACTGGCTATCGCCGCTATCGGGACTCATCGAGCGTGCCATGCCAACTGTGCCTTCGATGTATTGATAATCGGTAAACTCAGCGTCCAGCTTCTGACCGGAACCGCCCATGCCTGTACCTGTTGGATCGCCTGTTTGTGCCATAAAGCCCGGAATGACCCGATGAAAAATAATGCCATCATAAAATCCCTCTGCGGCCAGCTCTGATATACGGGCAACATGACCGGGGGCAAGGTCAGGCTTAAATTCAATTTCAATCTGGCCTTTGGTGGTATCCAGAATAAGGCGGGCGGCGTTAGCGTGTGTGGTTTCAGTGGTCATGATTAAAACAAAGGCTCCAATTAACAAGAAAAATACATTTTTAATTTTGGTGAACATCTAGAGATACATCCTTTCCCGCCTGCCAGAGGGGCAGGCCTGATGGCATCAATTATATTTGAAATGCTCTGGTTTAGAAGATAGTTAGTGCGATCAGGTTATCGCGTCAATCTGCTCGTCGGTCATATTGCCAGGCACGATAACAATGGGTATCCGGCAGGATGCAACACCGCGCCCGGTCAGATACGAGACAACCGGCCCTGCACTGTCCGATTTTGTATCTGCACCAAGTACCAGCAAGCTGATATCTGCCTCATCATTGATAAGATTGATAACCTCTTCAACGGCCTTGCCCTCGCGGATATGCATCAGCGGGGCTTTCTGTGTCAGGTTTTGGACATAATCGGCATGGCTGCGCATTTTTTCTTCGGCATATTCGCGGGCCTCCTGGCGCATTAATTCGCCCACCCCCGCCCAATGGGCAAATTCAGCCGGCGCAATAACATATAATAGGGCAATGCGCATATCGGCCGCGCTGGCACGCTTGCACGCATAATGTAATGCCTGATGCAGCTCTTCGCTGTCATCTACAAGAACCAGTAAGAATTTTGTGTCTGTAGAACTCATTTTCCTAAATCCTTCAGGTCTGTAAAATGCCTGTTCCAGCCTGAAATAGTAAAAGGCCAATTTAGTTTAGGCCATTCTATAATACCACTTTAAAATTTTAGCTGACAAGAGATGCCAGCATCGTTCTGTTAAGTTTTCCTGAATGCCGCCGCCGCCACCCAGCCAGCCACTACGGCAAAGGCAATCGCAAACAGCCCGTAAAAAACAGAATATTCATGGGCAACCCGGTAAATAAATGCCCCCGCCCCGCGCTTGGCCACCTGAATAGAGGTGCGGTCTTCGGCAATAAGCTGGCCATCGCGAATATGCAGGACGCGCACATCATAATCGCCCGGCAGAATATTTGCCGGCAAGGTTACAGGGGTGCGAAACAGCACCCCGCGATTAATGCTTACCCCTCCATCATGGCGTTGCCATAATCCGCGTTTGACCATGTTGCGGTTAAGGGCTTCAATCCAGCCAGCCAGCTCTTTTTCCGACAGGCGCAGCTTTTGCGGTTTCAGCCCTAAATTGCGATAGCCAATAGAAAGGTCGCTCTGGCTGGCGGGGCTGAGGATTTCTTCTATCGGGCGGGTCGAATAAAGATGATAAAAGCTGGGTGCATTTCTCCAGTTAACTGTCTGGCGATTGATCCAGATACCGCTTACCTGTTCTTTTTTGCGGCTGGCGATTTTCAGTATCGGGCCTTTGAATTCAACAATAATATCGCCATCACGCGCATCACCGACCGCACCGAATAACAGCAGGGTCTCGCCATTAAAATCGGTTGTGATCGCGACTTCCTCCAGCGACAGATCAGCCACTAATGTGTTGGCGCTTGCCGGGGCGATGCTGGCAAAAATCAGATAGAGACCGGCCATCCAGGCGTTGAAAAAACAGCGAGAGATCATTTCATTATCTCCACCGAAAAGACATCTTCCGGGGTGATAACCAGATCAAATCCCAGCTTGAGCGATACCATTAACACCATCAGCGCAAGCAAGCCGCGCAATTGCTCGCCGCGTAATTTGGTGCCAAAGCGTGCGCCGATTTGTGCCCCGATAACCGCGCCGAATAACAGCAAGCCGGCCAGAACAAAATCTACTGTCTGGGTTTGTACAGATTGCAGCAGGGTAATGTTGGCGGTCACAAAAATAATCTGGAACAGGGACGTGCCAATAACCACATAAGTTGGCATCCCCAAAAGATAAATCATCGCCGGGACAAGGATGAAACCGCCGCCAACCCCCATAATGGCTGAAAGCACGCCAACAAAGGCTGCCAGGAAAAACGGCAGAAGCGCGCTGATATAGAGCTTGGATTTGCGAAAGCGCATTTTAAAGGGCAGGCCATGCATCCAGTTATGCTGGTGCATTTTAGAGCGCCTGGCCCCTGGCTGGCGGGTGCGCATAATCGCGCGCACACTTTCCATCAGCATCAATGCGCCGATAATGCCCAAAAACACCACATAGGATAATTTAATAACCAAATCAATTTGGCCGATATCCCGCAAAATCGAAAACAATAACACCCCGAGAGACGAGCCAACAAGGCCGCCGGTCAGCAATACCGCCCCCATTTTGAAATCGACATTGCCGCGCCGCCAATGCGCCAGAACCCCTGATACAGAAGAGGCAACAATCTGATTGGCTTCGGTTGATACCGCAACCGCTGGCGGCACACCCAGAAAAATCAGCATGGGCGTCATCAAAAAGCCGCCGCCGACACCAAACATACCGGACAAAAATCCGATCCCGCCGCCGAGCCCTATCACCACAGCGATATGCATCGAAACTTCAGCAATAGGCAAATAAATATACATAAGTTTAAAAGATACCCAAAGGCGTGTGAGCGCAAAATTAGAAGCGCGAAAAGAAGCCTGTTCATTTTTTACAGAATAGGCCGATCTTTTTGTCTTTTGCCACTTTTAAATGGCAGAATCAAGCATCCTGAAACGGCTTTTTTTTAGAGGTGTTCCAAAGAACAGAGGCGAGCGCAGAGATTGCCGTTTAGTTCTTGCGCAAATGCAAGGCCGGGTCTTCTATATAAATCTGTTTGAGCAGACGTAATATTCTGACCACATTTTGATCTTCAATCGAATAAAAGATGGTTTGCGAGACCCGGCGTGTTTTTACAATTTCTGCCTGACGCAAACGCCCTAAATGCTGGGACAGGGCGGATTGGCTGAGATCCGGGACAAGCTGCTCTATCTCGGACACTGACCGTTCTGTGCCATCGGACAGATGATTTAAAATCTGCAAGCGACGCTGATTGCTAATCGCTTTCAATATAGCGGTAGAGCGTGAGGATGGGTCATCCAAGTCAGGCGGTCTGGGCATGGTATCATCTGTTGTCTGTCAAAAGGAACAAGCCAGACTAAAATATAAAGTAATAAATTAGATAAAAAAAGTAATCTAAGGTTGTGTTTAAAAGGTTAAAAATTTATGACCGCTTTATCTTCCAGGCTGGACAGTCTGTTAAAAAATAGAGGTAAATTAAAGATAAATTAAAGAATATAGGCTTTTTGATGGATAAGATAGGTAACGGTAATCAGGCGGTAATTTTTCGGGCGTTCAAATTCACTGGCAATTGGCAAAAGCAATTTTATAAAGGGATGCATTCCGGTATCTGGCCAGCCACCCAGCTGAATATGGCCAAATTGACGCAAAGGCTGGGCAGTGGCAATGGCAATATGACCGGTAATTTGCAGCCAGCTCATATAGGTTTCCTCGGAATTGGCGACTTTTAGCGGGTCTGTCGCCTCTTCCGAGATAGGCGGATGCACCATATTTTCAGGTAATTTCATCAAGGCCAGGCTATAATCAGCGGTAAAATGATAGAAAGCGGCATTAGCGGTTTCATTTTGCAAAAGCTGGGCAAGGGCGGTGGGCGTGTCCAGATGGGCAATTTTAAGCCGGGTTAAATTGGTGATCTCAAATGGTAATTGATCGGCATCATCCGCGGCCTCTTCCCAGAAATCAACATGGCTGAGGAATTGGCCTTTACGGGCGGCTTCAAATAGTGCCAGACAGGCTTGCCCCAGACGCAGAAAACAGTAATTCGCCTCTTCAAAGATATCTGAATCAAGACCGGGTAGCTCGGAGACAAGCTCCATCGAGCTATCTTTTAAAATGCGAATATGATTAATAAGGGTCAAAAGCGCATTGGTCGTGACCTTTCTGGAAATCATAATGCGCAGCTTGCGGTTTTGCTTTTCGATGCAAACCGGATAGGTTCGCGCCGGGGCGCGCAGTCTGTTAGACGAAATAATTTGTCCATTTTTATCAATATATATTGTCAGCCGCATCAAATTTCCCAAGCCTGTTTCAGACAAAGCATCTGTCCCAAAAAACGATGTTGGCAGAGCTGATTGTGCCGCCATAATTTTTTGGACAAATTGCATTGTCTCAGAAAAAGGTTAGGAAACCGTTTACAAGATGCATTTTTTTATGAAAAACAGCGTTTTTTTGCCATAATCAATAGATTACAATGGGATTTAATTACAAAAATGGGGACTGAATCGCTAAAATGACGGCAGATAGACCTAAATCCGAGCCAAATCAGGGCATAAAAAAGCCGAATCCCGTCGAAAAGGATTTTCAGATGAGAATCGATAAGGACGGCCAATGGTTCCATGAAGGGGGCGTGATAAAGCGTCCGGCACTGGTCAAGCTGTTCAGCTCGGTTCTGTCCTGTGATGCAGATGGCCAGCATTGGCTGCGCACCCCGGTGGAATTTGGCAAGATAGAAGTAGAGGATGCTGCCTTTGTTATCACCAAAGCAGAAAGGCAAGGTACCGGCAAAGCGGCAAAGATTTATCTGAGCGATAATATCGAGCGGGTGCATCTGTTATCGCCGGAAACGCCGCTGGTCTTTCGCAAATCCCCGATTAAGCCCTATAGTCTGCAACCCTATTTGCTGATCGATAAGGGCTTGTCGGCAAAGATAAGCCGGCCTGTCTATTATCAGATGGCAGACTATATCGGCGAAGAAGGGGAGATTAGCAAAGAAGATGGGGCAGGGATATGGTCGGATGGGGTATATTTTGCCTTTCCGATAGAAGATGAGGATGTGTAAATGGTTCGCAAACAGGACATCCTGTCCCTTCTATCGGATAGACCGCAACCCTTTGCAGGCCAGCGTCCGCCCCATTTGCCAGAGGCCTCCTCGCGTCCGGCTTCGGTATTAATGCTGTTTGCCGAAGGGGGGCAGGGGCTGGAAATCTTGCTGACCAAACGTGCCCGGCATTTGCGCCTGCATGCAGGGCAAGTCAGCTTTCCGGGCGGCAAGCCGGAGGCGATAGATAACAGCCCGGCCGATACCGCCTTGCGCGAAACTGAAGAAGAGACAGGGCTGTCAGCCGAGATGGTGGCGATAAAAGGCTATCTGCCGCCTGTTTTGACCAGTACCAATTATATGGTCGATTTAACCGTTGGATTTTGCCATCAGCCTGCTGAGGCGTTGCATCCCCTGTTGCGCCCGGCCCCCGAAGAGGTGGATGAGGTGTGGTTTGAGCCAGCTTATCCTCTGGTACAGGTGGGGCAGTTTGAACAACGCGCGCTTGTCCGCGAAGGCCAGACCCGCCATTACTGGCAAATAAAAAATAGCGAGCCGGTCATCTGGGGCGCAACCGCTACGATGCTGCGACAATTGGCGATTTTGCTGGAACAGAAATAAACGCCTATACTATAGATTAACGCATATAACTCAGCTCATATAAATCCACTCAAGCGATAAAGGAGGCAGCTTTTGCAGAGATATCTTATCATTGCCATTGCCATTTTGGCCGGCTGGCTGGTTCTGGTGTTGCTATCAAAAATGGCTGGTCGGCACATACGCGGTGAGGCCATTATGCCCTTTCGTTATCTGATCGCCGGGGCGGTGATGATAGCGGTGATGCTGGCAGGCGGAATATGGCTGGAGACAGGCTCTGGCAGCCCCGATATGGGCTATCAGCCAGCACAAATTATTGATGGGAAAATTCAGCCCGGCCAGTTTAACGAAAAGTGATAGATGGATGATGCCAGCATGGCCAACAGCGTTTCATCGGGGCAGGGGGGCATGAGCCTCACGCCGGCATGGCTGTCTCATCCCCTGCTGCAACAGCTTTTTGAGCTGGCGCGTAAATGCGGCGGTGAAGGGCGCATTGTCGGCGGGGCGGTGCGCGATATCTATCTGGCGGCGAGTAATAAAATTCCGGTCGCAGAGGCAAAATTATCTGTCCCCGATATCGATATGGCGGTGTCTGTGCCCATTATCCAATTATCAGATGCGGCGCGCGCGGCTGGCCTGGCGGTGTATGAAACCGGCCTTGCCCACGGCACGGTTACTATCGCAGCAGATAATCGCCATGTCGAGGTGACGCAATTGCGCACCGACCATAATAGCGATGGCCGTCATGCCCGTATTGAGCCGACCCAAAGCTGGGAAGAAGATGCAAAAAGGCGGGATTTTACCATCAATGCGCTCTATCTGGATGCAGATGGCAGGGTACATGATCCGCAAGGCGGGCTGGCCGATATCGCGTCTGGCCAGTTGCGATTTATCGGCAGGGCAGAAGAAAGACTGGCCGAAGATTATTTGCGGCTATTGCGCGGCTTGCGCTTGCGTGCCCAATATCCCGGCCTGTGGATGGATGCAGCAGATACCAGCGCCATGGCAGCGGCCATTGGCGGATTATCCGGCTTGTCAGCAGAACGAATTGCCGCAGAATTCAAGCTAATATGTGCCGGGACAGATGCCCTTGCCATCATAGCTGAAATCCGGGCATTAGGCGTGGATAGAGCCATATTCGGGCATGAATTTATGCTACCGGCCGAGGGGGCGGCGCATTTATCGCCTCTCTGGGGCTGTTTTAGCTTTATCGAAATGCTCTGTCTGCTGACCCCTATTGGCCAGCGCGAACCCCTGGCCAGGCGGCTGAAATTAAGCCGCCGGGAAATCAGACAGGCGGGGCGACTGGACATAAAACGCAACCAGAAAGCAGTTGCCATGCTGGGCGGCGACAACTGGCAACAGGCGGTCTATATCCTTTCGCCAGATGCGCTATTTGCCTATGGCGAGGCGATAGCGGCAAAACAAATTGCCCTTGACGGCGTGCGCCTGCGGCATATTGTCGGTTTTCAGCCGCCCGCCTGTCCTGTAAAGGGGGGGGATATTCAAAAGGCCTTTGGCCTGAGCGGGGCAGATATAAGGACAAAGCTGGCAGAGCTGGAGGCCCGCTGGGTGGCCAGCGATTTTACCCTGACCACAGCAGAGCTGCTGGGCGGAAACGGATAGAGTCCAAAACAGGATTGATACCAAAACAGGATTGATACATGGATCATGTCGAAAAACAAGGCCATTTAACCGGCGCGCTATCCGGGCGCAGCCTGAGGGCGGCTGACTGGTTTCAAACATTGCGGGATGAGATTTGTGCCGGCTTTGAAGCGATAGAGGCAGAGGCAGATAATACCCGGCTGGCGATAGATAACAGGATGAAAGCTGGCAAGTTTGAGCGGCAAAACTGGCAGCGCGAGGGCGGTGGCGGCGGCCAGATATCGGTGATGAAAGGCCGGGTTTTTGAAAAGGTCGGGGTGAATATTTCGGTGGTGCATGGCACGTTTTCAGAAGCGTTTCGCGAACAAATTCCCGGTGCCGAAGGCGATGGCAGTTTCTGGGCAGGCGGTATTTCGCTGGTCGCCCATCCACAGAATCCCTTTGTGCCAGCCGCCCATATGAATACCCGTTTTGTGGTGACCTCCAAAGCCTGGTTCGGGGGTGGCGGCGATTTAACCCCGATTATGCCAGCCGAAAAAGAGGCAGCTGTCTTTCATCAGGGGTTTCAGGCCTGTTGCGATCGCCATCACCCCGATTACTATACAAAATATAAAAAATGGTGTGATGAATATTTCTATCTGAAACACCGTGATGAGCCGCGCGGGGCAGGCGGTATTTTTTATGATTATCTTGATAGCGGGGACTGGGAGGCAGATTTTGCCTTTACCCGCGATGTCGGCCAGAGTTTTGCCAATAGTTATAACCGGATTGTGCGCGATACCATGCATCATAAATGGACAGAGGCAGACAGGCATCATCAGCTGGTGCGGCGCGGACGTTATGTTGAATTTAACCTGCTTTATGACAGAGGCACGCTATTCGGGCTGAAAACAGGCGGAAATATCGAGGCCATTTTGATGAGCCTGCCGCCGGAAGTGCGCTGGCCATAAGCCCCGGTTACGGGTAAGACAATCTGTCACATCTTTCCAAATAGAAAAAAACCTCAAAAAACGGTATTTTTTAGGGTGAAGGGCTGTAGGCTTTTTTCGTAAACTTTGCTATGACTATGTCGGTTACTTTCAGCATTCCAGTCTTGCAGAGATCTGGTGCCACTGTTGAGAGGGAAGAGGGGAAAAATGGCTAACATTAAATCGACAAAAAACGCTAGAGATGCGGCTGAACCACAAAAATCACGCAGAGACTTTATCGTTGTAGCTACTTATGCGATGGGTGCGGTCGGCGCAGGGGCATTTGTATGGCCTCTGATAGACCAGATGAACCCGGCTGCAGATACGCTGGCGCTGGCCTCTATCGAGGTGGATGTGTCCAAAATTGCAGAAGGCCAGTCCATTACATTGAAATGGCGCGGCAAGCCTGTCTTTATCCGTCACCGCACCGCGACAGAAATTGCCGAAGCAGAAAAAGTGATTTCGGCTGATTTGCGCGACCCGGAAGAAGATATTGCACGGGTACAAAAGCCCGAATATCTGGTGGTGCTTGGCGTATGTACCCATCTGGGATGTGTGCCGCTTGGCCAGAAAGTGGGCGAGGTACGCGGGGAATATGATGGCTGGTTCTGTCCATGTCATGGCTCGCACTATGATTCGTCCGGCCGTATTCGCAAAGGGCCCGCACCAACCAATCTGGAAGTGCCCCCATACAGCTTTTTGTCTGATGACGTTATTCGCATAGGGTAAGAATAAAGGTTTTCTGGCGTCTGGCGATAGACCGCCCGATGCAAAGTTAAAAAAGAGGAAGTATCAGGTTATGTCTGAAAAGCAATTCTCAAATCCGGTAGTCAGATGGATTGATCATCGTCTGCCGATTTTTACATTCCTAAATCATGAAGCGCATGAATATCCAACCCCGAAAAATCTGAATTATTTCTGGAATTTCGGGTCATTGGCCGGGATTGCGCTGGTGGTGATGATCATTACAGGTATCGCCCTGTCCATGAGCTATACTGCCCATGTGGATTACGCGTTTGAATCTGTTGAGCGGATCATGCGTGATGTTAATCATGGCTGGCTGTTGCGCTATATTCACATGAATGGCGCCAGCTTCTTTTTCATTGTGGTGTTTATCCATATTTTCAGAGGGCTATATTATGGCTCTTATAAAGCGCCGCGCGAGCTGCTCTGGATTTTGGGTGTTGTCATTTTACTCTTAATGATGGCTACCGCCTTTATGGGCTATGTCTTGCCCTGGGGTCAGATGTCTTTCTGGGGCGCGACCGTGATTACCAATTTGTTCTCGGCTATTCCGGGCGTTGGTGAAGCGATTGTATCCTGGCTATGGGGCGGTTTTTCTGTTGATAACCCGACCCTGAACAGATTTTTCTCTCTGCATTTCCTCTTGCCTTTCGTGATTGTCGGGGTGGTGGTTTTGCATCTGGTGGCCTTGCACCGTTTCGGGTCAAACAACCCTCTGGGCATCGATACCAAAGGCCCGCAAGATACCTTGCCATTCCATCCCTATTACACCATCAAGGATTTCTTTGGCCTGTCGGTATTTTTAACGTTCTTTGCGGCGGCGGTATTTTTCTTCCCGAATTTCATGGGCCATCCGGATAATTATATCCCGGCCAATGCCTTGCAAACCCCTGCCCATATCGTGCCGGAATGGTATTTCCTGCCTTTCTATGCGATTTTGCGTGCGGTTCCAGACAAGCTGGGCGGCGTGCTGGCCATGTTCGGGGCAATTGCGGTATTGTTCATCCTGCCATGGCTGGACAGATCGCCTGTGCGTTCCGGTCGTTTCCGCCCTGTCTTCAAAATCTTCTTCTGGCTGTTGCTGGCAGATTGTGTGTTGCTGGGCTATATCGGGGCAAAGCCGGCTGAGGGTGTATATGTATTAATCGGTCGTCTGGCGACGGTGTGGTACTTTGTACATTTCCTGGTTATCCTGCCTGTTTTGTCTGTGATAGAAACCCCGCGTCCCCTGCCGCAATCCATATCCAAGCCCATCTTTAGTGGTTCAGGCGGTATGGTTGGCGCAGCAGCCGCACCAAAGGAGAAAGTATAATGAAAAAACTTCTTTGTGGTCTTCTGGTGTGTCTGTTTGCCAGCCCGGTGATGGCCGCTGGCAGCGGGGGGGTATTAAAACAGGCTGAATGGTCTTTTGACGGGCCGCTTGGCACTTTTGATAAAGCCTCTATGCAGCGTGGTTTTCAAGCCTATCGCGAGGTATGTGCCGGCTGTCACTCGCTGGATTATATCGCTTTCCGCAACTTGGCCGATCTTGGCTATAACGCGGATGAGATCAAGGCTATTGCCGCTGAATATGAGGTAGAGGATGGCCCGAATGATGAGGGCGAAATGTTCATGCGGGCAGCGGTGCCAGCCGATCATTTTCCAGCCCCCTATCCAAATGAAAATGCAGCACGGGCGGCCAATAACGGGGCGTATCCGCTGGATCTGTCGCTGATTTTCAAAGCCCGTCCAAACGGGGCAAATTATCTCTATAGCTTGCTGACCTCTTATCAGGACGCACCGGCAGATGTAGCTGTCCCCGAGGGGATGTATTATAATGCCGCCTATTCCGGGCATATGATCGCCATGCCACAGCCGCTATATGGCGATGATGTGACCTATGCTGATGGAGCAGATAGCTCGGTTGACGGCATTGCCAAAGATCTGGTGAACTTCCTTGCCTGGACAGCAGAGCCAGCGATGGAAGCGCGCAAGCGTACCGGCGTTGCGGTGATGATCTTCCTGGTATTGCTGACCGGCCTGTCTTATGGGGCGATGCGCTTTATCTGGGCAGATGTGAAAAAATAATCGCCCGATAAACCCTTTTTTATCACGGGAAGCCGGATGTTTGCGCATCCGGCTTTTTTTATATCCGGGACATTCTGTAATTTACAAAAAATTACCGCATAGATAGAAATACTTGCCAAGATTAATTTTTTAAAATAACTTCTTTTTTGTTAATTGTTTCTTGTGGATACATCTTATAAGGGAAAATTAAAATAGGTGAACCGAAAAATGGCAGAAACCTACACACACATCTTTTTTATCGGCTCTGCGGCAAGGTGAGGCAGGAGGGATGATCCGCTTTATGCTTTCCCGTACAGGCAAGTCTTCCACTAGCTTGACGGCTTTGGCATTATTGCTGGCCGCCTGTAGCGGTTCTGGCGGTACCACCAAAACACCAGAAGAAGACGAGGAGGATGATGGCAACGGCGCACCCGGGGCAGGGGGCACGCCAAAACCAGATCCAAAAAATGATGATGATGATGATAACCCTGACCCTGGCCCCACCACTATTGATCAGAAACCAACGGAACTGGAATTAACCCCAAATACTGCAACAGTGGAAGAGAATAGCAATCCCCGTATCCTAGCGACCGTCACCCTGACCGATGCAGATGGGGGTAAAAATATTCTGACCCTGACAGGAACGGATTCAGGTCTGTTTGAAATCCGAAATAATAACCAGCTTTGGCTGACAGGCAGTCTGGATTTTGAGACGGATCAGAGCCATAGCGTTATCGTAACCGTCAACACAAATTCCGGTTTGCAAGAGAGATTCACCCTGACGGTCCGGAATATAAATGACAGCCCGCCGAAAATTACCTCACCTGATACCGGGACAGCTCTGCCTGAGGAAATATCTGTTGCTATAGATAAGGTTATTTATACCGCAATTGGAACGCCGGATGTATCCACTCACAAGATTACCTGGACAATTGGCGGAACAGACGGAAATTTATTTACTATTGATGGTGATACAGGGGAAGTGACTTTTAAGAGCGTTACCACCCCGGATTTTGAGGATAAGGAAAGTTACAGCTTTATCGTAACCGCAACCGTGGGCGCTCAAAGTGCCTCAAAAACCGTCACCATTAATGTAACAAATATTGATGAGGCGCTGGTTATTGCAAGGGAAGATGGCACAGCGGTGGGCACCGCCCTGACAGTTGGTTCCCCAGAAAATCAGCAGGCGGTGATTGACCTTAAAGCAACCCCAACCATTTCTGGCGGGGTAATTACATGGTCACTTGCAGGGGCGGATAAAGACCTGTTTCAGATTGACGGTGAGGGGGTCATTACATGGCGCGAGGCCCCGGATTATGAGGCTACTTTAAGTGATGCGGGCAGTCAGGCTTTTTCCCTTATAGCGATCGCCAGCGCTGGCGCTGCAACAGACAGTGTAAATATTACTGTTAATCTGGAAAATGTTGATGAGGCGGGGCGTGTGGCAGATTTTTCTACTACCCCCGTGGTAGGAGAAAAGCTCTTTCCGCCGCAGATTACCGACCCCGATAGCCCTGGCGGAGTAGTGATTATAAGGAACCGGTGGCATGTTATGGAAAATGGAAATTGGGTAGAAAAATCGACCGATGATGGGTATACCCCGACCCCTGCGGATGTGGGTAAGCAGATACAGCTGGTCGTCACCTATCGTGACGCTTTTGGTGACAAGACCCTGACCACCAATCCCAGCGCGGCTGTCATAGAGGCAACGCAGTCCCTGTTCACCAATGTGCAGAACGCGAACCCCTATCTGGCGGAAGCGATCACCTATTCTGCCAATCACGAGGTTGCCTATTTTGCGCGGCAAACAGGTGATAGTGCAGTGATCACATCACAGGACCAAGCCGGATTAATGACCATTCAAATCGATCCGATGGATTCTTCCCGCTATGAAGTGATTATCCCGAATGCGCAAAAATTTGATTTTGAAACCGAGTTTGAAAATGACCATTCTTATGATTTCACGGTTCAGCTGACACGGGGTGGGCAGACAGATAGCCAAAAATTTTCTATCCCCTTTAAAAATGTGTTTGGTCCGAATGATGGCGACAGACATAACACCAAAGTCCAGAAATTTGTTCCTTCCGCAAATCAGTGGAGGGAATTAATAGGTAATGAGGAACACCCCACCTTTGATGCTACAAGGGACACTGACATCATTAATTTAATGCAATCTCAGGGCGGTTATGACCCGTCATTTCTATTTTATTTCGGTAATGCGGCAAAGGATAAGGTATCCG
>JAURQT010000122.1 GCA_030835985.1 Alphaproteobacteria bacterium | reverse complement strand
CTATGAGCGCAATGAAAAGGGTATTGACCTGCTGGGCGAGGCAGACACCCAAAACCTCTTTGAAATTTTAACGGCTATCAGTGCGGACAATCTTTCCTATATCAAATGCCTGAACAATAAGGAAATCGCCGCGTTAAAACCTTTTTGCCAGCTGGATGGAGAAGCACTTTTTCTGATCCGTTCGGCATTGAGAACAGCTATCTTCTCTCCGATACAGGCCCAGCTGGTAGAACATAGACGCAAGCAAATAGATAGCCGGCCTTTTCTGACCAGCCTTGAGAAAATGGATGACGCAAGCTTCATCCAGCAAGGCGAGAGGCTGCAAGCCCTGGGTGAGCTTTGCTATGAGCTGGCCTTATGCGCTGCAGCCCGGCTTTGCGAAACCGGCCATCCTTTCGGGATAATTGCGCTAAGAGATGTTCTGTCACCAGACCAGATTGAAACCTTTGAGGCGCTAACCCGGCAGGCCGCCAGCCCCCGTCAGGGATCGCAAAATACAGAGGCCATTGCAGCAGAGGTAATGCAGCAGATAACCCGAATATTGCCAACGGCCTTTCCGGATCTGGCCGCTGCCATGAAAGCAAATATAAAAAAATATCGCCGCTTTGGCCTGAATGCCAAAAAGCAGACAGAGGCGGCAGATTTCGACCTCTGGTGCAGCGAAATCCTCACCATTATTCCCGGGCTGATGAAGCTCAGCAAATTTATCCTCGGCCTGTCCCGGGATGCCGCCTTTTTGAAAGATACAGACGCGCTGACCCGCGCCATGCGAACAGACAAACATTTATTTTCCACTGCCTTTACGGCTCTTTATGGAGAACATCATGAACAGCAAACTGCCTGAAACACCTGAAAACCTGGAAAAGGCGAAACACATCTTTGCCAGTCTGGATGTCAGCAAGGATTTAAGAGAGGCGGTAGCCCATGCTGCACGCGATAATCTGTTTTCTGTCATTGCCTTTGCAGACATTTTAAAAGCGATATCCGCCCCTGAACGCCATGCCGATTTGCTAGAAAAAATTTCCGGTAATATCCGTGCCAGACGGCAGATGGGTGTTGCTCTCAAATCCCTTTCTGCCGGCCATAATCCTGTTCAGGCGGCAGCGGCAAGCGGTCTTTTAATGTCGCGTGAGGGAGATGATTTTTCCATGAAGCTTACCTTTTCTGCGCGCGGGGACGGGGCAGCCTATCTGGAAATCACACTTGGGACATTCTATGAAATGGACATGGACAACCCGGATGAACATTTGTACTGTCTGTTCAGCGAAGGTGTTTGTATGCGGAAATTGCCAGAGTTTGTTTCCCGCAAAACAGTATTGTTATTGGGTGCCGATGACGTGATGATAAGTGCCTTTCAGGATCATAAAGCGGAGTTCTTTATTCGGTGAAAAGACCCAGATACTGGATTGCAACAACAGAAGGTTCTGTTGAAATCACGGCTATTTCCGAAGAGGCGCCGGGACTGCCATCTGTATTATGTCTAACGAACAGTTTTCAGGCATTACCGCTAAGCAAGGCCTATCATGAATTTGTGCGCGCGCCCACCGGCATCATCGAAAAGCTGACTGGAAAGGGTGCGTTTCGGACAGATATTTCTGCCCCTATCGCACAGGGGCAAAGCTGGCATCTGGGTATGTGTATTGCCCATTTAAGCTGGGCAAGCCCGCCGCAAAATCATTCCTTCGATCACATCTGGGCAACCGGTGCAATTAATCCTGCACTGGAAATTGTGCCAGTGCGCCATATCGCGGAAAAATGGGCACAATCAGGCGAGCTGGTCACACAAGCCCGTCTGGCAGGGGAAAAAATTGATGTCTTTTTACACCCTGAAAACGAAAAAGAACTGCCTGAAACAGATCGCGATGTGGTACGCATCCACCCTGTCACCCATATTCGCGATATAGAAAAAATACTGCACGGATCGGCATCTGGCCGTATATCAAAATGGTTATCTCTCTCAAAACCTGTCCTGAAAAAACGCAGCCTTGCCGTGCTGGCCTCTCTTTTGATCCTTGCCGGGCTATCGGCTTTTTTACCGCTTGGCCGCCTTGCCGCCTGGACAGATTTGGATAAACAGGGACGATTTAAGGAATTGGGGATTGATTTAACTGAAGCCAGATTTAGCGATTCCCTGTTCGATGTGAATGCGGCCTATTTTTTTTCGCGCTATTTGCAGCAGCGCGCACAACAAAATAGCCGTGCTATTGCGATAGAGATTGTACAGAACCCGGAACAGGACAACGCAAAATGTCCAGGCGGCAGAGCTGTACTAAGCGATCAAACCAGCTTGCCAGAATGGCTATATACAGCTTGCACTTACAGATTAAAGCTGAAAAATACCGCTTCCGATCCGATGAATATCTGGATTTCTGTTATCTCTCAATCTGCTGACCAGCAGGTTAATCGTCATGCCTGGCAAATTCTGACCCTGCTGGCAGACGAAGAATTTGACAGCCCGCCTTTTTCCATCACCAGCAAAAGCGATGAACGCATTCATCTGGTCGCCATGATAACAGATAGGCCAAATGCAGAACCCTATCGCTGGTTTAACACCCTCAACCAAAACCCCAATCATAAACAGAAAATATCTGAACGTCTGTTTTCAGCAGGGGTTGGCCTGCAATTTTTTACCGCTATCCAGCCAGACAGCTTTTCCCCGGCCGACAGCCCCCTACCCGCAACTGGCAGGGCCCAGAATAATCCGTCCTGATACAGGCTTTCTATCCAGCATAATCTCGGAGACGGCCAGCTGGTTATCACGCACTTCATAGCGGCCGGAGATGCTTTTATATTCTGATAGCGGTCTGCCTGCCAGCCGGGTCAGGCCGGAGAGCAAGGCAGCATGAGTGGTGCGCCGATGCACGCGCAAGGCCGATGCGCTATCATCCAGCCCATATTTGGATTTCAGGCGTTGCAATCTTCTTTCTTCTTCTGCTGCTGCAGCAGCGCCAACCTGATGCAACAGAGGCGAAAAGCCGGCGGGTAAATTTCCCCGGCCATGAGCTGGAAAATACAGATTTCCCTGCCCATCCAGATAGGCCGATTCCATGCCATAGCATTTATTCAGCACTCCATAAAGGCGCTTTGACTGATACTGATCCTGTGGCCAGAAAAGTTCAAAATAAAAAGGTTCTCCCTCTTCTGCCTGATGCAGTAAACGCATCCCCTCGCCAATATCGCTGGCCGAGAGTGTAACCTCTTTAACAGGTTGAACCTGTTTGACAGGCTCTTCTGCCTCTGCCAGCAAAATATCTTCCAGAGCCGGCCTGTGTTCTGCCTTCGGGGTCGCTGTTTTTTGAATGCTGGCCTGTTCAGGCTGGCGGCGAATTTCCGGCAAACTTTCCTTTACTGTTTCCATAGGCTGAGGGGCAGGCATGGCGGTAAGCAGCGGCGTGCGCGATGGCGCTGATTTGGGGGACGGTAAAATAGCGACCGCCATTTGCCTTAACGGCTCTTTTTCTGTCATTTTTGACGGGGTTAAGGGCTGTAATTCCCTGACAGCTTGTGTTTGGCTTTTCGGTTTCTCAAGCGGCTGTAAAACAGAAGGAGAAGGGGCTTTGGCGGCTGAAGGGGGCACAAGAGGCGTAGCTATTTCTGGTGCCTTTATTGATTTGTTTTGCTTTGCTGGCGGCGGGGACGGTAGCCGGACAGAGGAGATAGCTACCGCCGCCGCTTGCCGCTCGGGGTGTTTTTCCATAAGCCGTTCTGGCATCACTTTTTCGGGCTGCATATTTATATTTGGCGTTGTGTCCTGTGGTGCTGGCCCGTCTATCCAGATCAGACCCGCTAGTACGGCCAATGCAGAAAAATTCAAAATGATGCTTGGATGCGGCTTTTTCATCACCCCTAGAACCCGCCTCTTTCCAGAGAAACAAGCTGTACCTGCTGGATGAAATCAGATAATGCCAGCCGTCTTTCCTGCGGTGTCATAAATGCAGGCTTGTCCGGACTTGCATCACTAGCCATAGCCCCGGCCGCTCCAGCCTCGCTATTTGTGCCTTCTTGTATGGTGCCAATATCCGGGGTTTTGCTAAACTCGCTAAGAGCCTGTGCCAAATCTGCATCATCCGGGGCAATAGAAGGTTGCTGCGAGGCTGTATCAGCCTCAACAGGCAGAGTTGCCTCGACTGAATTGCCGGCCTGTTCTGTTATATCCGCAGATTGACCTGAATTTACCGGCTGGGCTGTTTTTTCTGCCGGTTGTGAATTATCGGCAAGGGCAGTGGTTTCAGCTACTTCATTTAATTGCTTCATTTGCCTGGCAACTGATTTTCTTACCGTTTGTTCGACAAGCTCTCTTAAAGCATCGGCTGTTACTTCCGGCTCGGCAAGCTGTTGGGGTTCAATGGGGGCTTTTTGGGGCTGTATCGGTGCCGCGAGCGGTGAGGGTTGCAGCGCGCCCCTGCTATGTTCATCATCTGTCAAAAGCGCGGTTAAATCACCTGTCTGATAGCTGGTGGTTATTTTGCCTGGCAGGGCATCCAGCCAATTGCCAACGGATTGATCTTTTTGCCCGGTTAGCAGATATCCCAAAGATAACAGTACTACAATGTTGAAAACTAGAAACCGCATAACCTTTTACTCCTCTTCTGTTTGCGTACATGAACATATAGCTTTGCCACTGGCCGGAACAGTTAGCGAGATAATCAGCAAGGTTCGCATGGCCGCTGAAATCGGCAGACCGATAACAGAAGACATAAAAGCGGTGCTGAATTGTGCCGTAAGATCTGTGATCACCTGATTGATGGTATCGGCCGATAAATTGGCATCACTCAGCCCGCCAATACCCAGACAAATACCCAGCAAGGTATAGGTCAGCGCAAGGGTGGTTATCCCGGCGCTGGCCTGCAGGCCGAATTGTTGCCATTTCTGGGCTTCAATTTCATTGTCATGTTTGTTTTTCTGTACCTTTAATACGGCCAGTACAGATGCCAAAAGAAGGGCGGCAAGAAACAGAATGAAACTTAATCCCAGAACATTAATCGCCCATTCAGATATGAATTCCGGGGTCATGCCGGTAGCATAAACACTATAGGCCAGAACAATAACCAGCACGCCGCCAAGATAGCTGAACGCACGTGCCAGCATACTGAATGTTTCTGTTGCGGGGTTTTGAAAAATGGCTGTGTTAGGCATTATCTTGATACCCGTGTGGACAACAGCTCATCTGTACTCAAACCTACTTCGCTCATCCAGTGGCTTTGCATACTTCTTTGTTTTTCAGCCGATGCATGGGCAAGAAAGGTAAGCTCAAATGACTGAAAAGAACGTTGCACCAGCTGCGAGGCCTTGCCTTGCAGTTTTTTATCGCTCAGGACAATTCTTTCCAAATCAGCCAGACGACGCTTGGCGGCAGCCAGCTTTTCCCATCTATCTTCGGCGCTAAGCTCGCCATCGATCATTTCCATGACAGTCAGGGCGCGTTCGCGTTCGAGGTTTTCAAGCGATCCTGCCTGAACAGCCTGGCCGGAAAGAAACATGGTAGCGGTTAGGATGAAAAATAATTTCTGTTTCATTTTCTTCAAATCTCCGATTGGTTAGTTCAAAAACAGCTGCAGGCCTTCTGCAGGTTCTGTAAAATTAATGGGTTCTGGCAGACCATCTGCACCATAGCTTTCAATGGCTACATCTTCTGCCAATGCCATCGCATCCAGTGCAAGCAGACGTGCCATATAGCCCAGAATTTCGCTTTCCATATCAATGACAGCCAATTCTGCTTCTGCTGACAGAATGAGATTATTTAAATGTCCAACAGTGCTATCTGCCCCGGCAGAGCTAAGCTGGCTATTCATTGGGTGGCTTTCTATCATTGATTTTAACTGGGCAATGGCCTGTTTGTTTTTGCTGTAATGCTGGCTGAATTTGCTTTCCTCGCCCAGGCTGGTTTCAAACAGGTCATCCCGCAGCGTATTTTCTGCTGCATTGGCTCTTTGAACTGCATTTTCCTGTAACGCACGCAGCTCGGATGTTTCTTCCAGCCGCGCACCCTTGCGTTTGGCTTTATTCATCAGCCTTTTCAGATAATTCAGCTTTGTTGTCAGGCGCTCGCGTTTCAGATCAAGCTGCGTGCCCATCAATTCAACATAGGATTTTTTACCTTCCAGAATTTGGTGGCGGATTTCGATATTTTCTTCGCCGCTATATTGGGTTTCTGCCTGCTGCAGAGACTGAATATGGCTGACCTGATTGCTGAGTTGCTGATCAATATCGCTTAGGTCTTGTGCCAGCAATGATTTGCTAAAATCATTATCGATGGCCTGTTCCAAATGCTGGGGTGGCAACAGTAATATCTTCTCGCTCAAATTCGGCTTCCATTCCGATAGGGTAGAGGCCAGAGAGGGCTGCATACACACGCTGATAACGCCTAATGTTACAGCAACATAGATGACCGGATTAATTTTTTTCATCCCTAATACTCCTTGCATATCCTCTGGATTAATGGGCCAGCCAGCGCCAGGCTCTTCTGATTTCCTGTTTCAGCTTTGGCCGGGCATTGATGTTTGCCAGCGCGATCTGGTTCGGGCTTTTTGATTTTTCCAGAATGACCTGCATGGTTTGGGTAAAGGACGAGCCATCGGGATAAAGCAAATCGCGGCCATTAAAGCTGGTTTCAAAAATTTCCATCGCGGTTCGTGCCTGGTCAACATCACCGCCCTTTATGAAATTCTGTGCACTCAGCGCAACAACTTTCATATTCTGCTCTGTATCAACCAGACTGGCTCTGTGACCCAGCTCGTAATGACAGGATAACAGCTTTTCGGCACTGGCCAGATGAAGCGAGAAATCTTTGCTCTCTTCTGCTGCCCTATCCAGATCAAGGCCATCATTTTTGCAGTCATTAAAATCGGCCACGACTCGCAAATCTTCAAATCTTTCTGCGCGGAAATCGATATGTTCTGCGGTGCCGAAAGAAGTTGTCTGACAAGCAGAAAGCAGTGTCAGGACAGCGGTGACCCCTGCCAGCTTTGCACATAAATTACGTTTGGTTTGCATTTTGAACTCCTTAAAATTATCTGCTTAATTCAATAGGGTGTAGCGTTCATTGGCACGCACCTTCACCAGGCTGTGGCGCTTGAACGGGGTATCGGTTTCAAAGGTGATAATCTTGTTGTCATGGCGAACCTTTACCTCATAATGGCTGATCACTTTCCGGGTGGTTTCGGAAATGGTTGAATTGCTCACACAGCGAACACCGGAAGCATTCTGGGCATGGCTATCTGCTGCGATAAGAGCGCCAATGGATGTGCCCAGCGCACCCGCACCATGTACATCTGATACCGCATTGCCAATGACCGACCCAATCAGGCCGCCAATAATGATATCGCCTAGCAAATCATCGTGATTGTCAGAAACAGAATGCACACAGCTTTGTTCGACAATCGGCTTTGAAACTGTCTGGACAGTCCAAACCGGCTTGCTGCTAATAACGCGGGCATAGCTGGTTGTTTCATATGCCTGCGCCTGAAGGGGGGACAGGATTAAGGCCCCAATGACAAGGGCAGTCTTGAACGCAATCTTCATCGGTTTCTCCAGTGGCTTTTTAAAAGTCTCACCAGAGCAATGAATGCGTTAGGGGGATTTTTGTGTCAGATTATTTGGTCAGGCAAAAAATATTCGGTTTTACTGTGCCTGAAAAAGCCTGGATGGCCGATTTGGCGACAAAATTACGCGTCCAGAAACATATAGCGGTGGCTTCTGTCCCCGCCCAGTTTTTTAATCAGGCCGCTGGCCAGAAACTGGCGCATACTTTTATAAAATTGCGCTTTGGATATGGAAATACCCTCTTTTTCGCAAGATTCTGAAAATTCGTCAAATAACAGAGAAAAACCCTCTGGTTGTTCGGCATATTTCTCCCACAGGATTGTAAGGATCATTCTATCAGACGGGGTAAGGTCTGACAGGCCAAGGTCGGACGCAACCTCTTCGGTAATTTTCAAAAAGCCCACAAACATTTTCAAATCAGTCATGATATGCACCTCTTGAAACCATACGAAGTACATATGGCCTAAAAATCAATATGAACAGGATAAATATTACAATTGCCCCGAAAATATCGCCGAACAGATACATCACGGCAAGCAACTCAAAACTGAACCCATGAATTGTTGCATGAAATATCGAATTCAACACAGATGCCGCAAAGGCAAATGATAAAAACAGCGATAAACTATTCCTGGTCCCTGTCTTTTGAAAAATGGGGCCGGAATAAAGCGGCTGGCGGAAAAATATATTATGTGCCAAAAGCGGAAACAAAAAACAGAGCGTGCCGGCCAATGCGCCGAGTATTACATAGGAATCGAAATTCAGTATATTTTGAAGAATCAAACCGTTAGTTAACTGAGCGGTAAAAATAGCCGGAAAAGCTCGCAATCCGAATATCAGTACCAGCGCGACCTTAACGCCATGCGGAATGAACATTAGACTCACCAAATGTTCGTATCCGTCATGCCGAAATAGCATCTCAAGTGGAAGAATAATTCCATCCTGAAACAGATATGACCCTAATAACACACAAAAAGGGATAACAAACTGTCCCATATTATCCCTTTTACCTGCCTGTCCCATTTCCAGAGCTCGCTTTATCGAAACTCTTATACTTCGCTAATATACACGAAAATGATAATGACAGCAAATCAGAGATTTCACCCTGTCATCAACACCCTTATGAATGTGCATATTTTTGGCAAACCCAAACTTATGCATTTTATATAGCTTTACTTTGCAAGAAAAAACTTATATGAAATATATATCTTTAAAGGAAGGCGATATGAGACTTACCCAATATTCAAATTATGCGCTGCGAACCTTGATGTTTGCCAATCTGCATTCAGACAGGCTGTGCCAATGTCAGGAGGTTGCAGATGCCTTTCAGATTTCCAAAGCCCATCTGGTAAAATGTGTCCATCAATTAGGGCAATGGGGCTTTATCCAATCTGTGCGCGGGCGTGGGGGCGGGTTCCGTCTGGCCAGACCGGCAGAAGAGATCAGCGTTGGGGCGGTTATCCGAAAAACAGAAGATACGCTGGAACTGGTAGAATGTTTCAACAGCACGACCAATAGCTGTCCGTTAATCAGCCAATGCAAATTAAACCAAACGCTGATGCGGGCGATGAAAAGTTTTATGGATGAAATGGACAAGGTCACAATTGCCGATATCACCGCCAATCAAAAAGACCTGCTAAACCTGCTGAAACCTTGAAATTAAAAAAAGAAACACACCCCCATAAACAGGAGAAGAAAATGGGACTTAGAATAAATGATATTGTACCGAATTTTAGTGCCGAGACAGATTTGGGCCCTATCCGGTTTCATGACTGGATTGGGGATAAATGGGCGATTTTATTCTCCCATCCAAAGGATTACACCCCTGTCTGTACCACCGAATTTGGCGCGGTTGCCCAATTGGCCAAAGAATGGGAAGCCCATAACACCAAAGTTATTGGCCTGTCTGTTGATGGCGTGGAAGAACATAAGGGCTGGAAAAAAGATATCGAAGCGGTATCCGGTGCAAAGGCGGTTTTCCCGATTATCGCTGATGCCTCGCTAGAGGTTTCCAAGCAATTTGATATGCTGCCAGCAGATGCCTATCTGCCAGATGGCCGCACGGCAGCTGATTCTGCCTCTGTTCGGTCTGTCTTTATCATCAGCCCGGACAAGAAATTGCAGCTATCCATGACCTATCCCATGTCTGTGGGGCGCAATTTTGCTGAAATCCTGCGCGCGCTCAAAGCCTTGCAAAAGACCTATGGCCAGCCGCTTGCCACCCCGGCAAACTGGACAGAAGGCCAGGATGTGGTTATCGCCCTTAGCCTGGATGACGCAGCCGCAGAGGAAAAATTCGGCGCATTTGATGCCAGGCTGCCCTATTTGCGAATGACTTCAAACGCCTAAAGTTATATAGAGCTGAATAAAGATAAAAGCCCTTGCTGATGTGTCAGAAGGGCTTTTTTCATGCAGATTTTTCTGCGCGCAGCCAGCAGATAGTCTATTTCCTGCGCGCGCTTTCATATTGTGCCGAGGCTTGATAATATTCATTAAAACCGACCGTTTGTTTCAGCGTGTCAAAATCCATCAAACCATCATTTCTGGGCAAGTCTTTTGCCATCAGCGCCAATGTGGTTTTCATCGCCTGCATGGAAGCAGAAAGAAGGGTAAGCGGATAAACCGCAAATTGATAGCCGATATCGGCCAGCTGTTTCATATCCAGATTTGGTGTTAGCCCCCCTTCTACAATATTGGCCAGATGACAGCCCGGCACTTCCCGGCAAATGAGCCGCATTTCCTCTATATTTTTGGGAGCTTCAACAAAGATGATATCCGCGCCCATTTCGTGATAACGCTGAGCGCGATATATCGCCTCCTCCAGGCCATGCGTATGGATTGCATCGGTTCTGCCAAGGACAAGAATATCTGTGCCTTCTTCACGGGCATCAACTGCTGCCTGTATTCTGTCAAAGGCTTCTTCGCGTGTTACCACCTCCTTGCCAGATGTATGGCCGCATCTTTTCGGGGCAAGCTGGTCTTCTATCAGCACCGCTGCACAGCCGGCTCTGGCAAAGCCTTCAACGGTTCTGCGAACATTCATTGCATTGCCATATCCGGTATCGCCATCCGCGATAAGGGGAATCGAAATTGCTTCGGTGATATTGCGTGCCTGATCCAGCACTTCTGAATAGGACATCAGACCCAGATCAGGCTGACCCAGACGCGCAGCAGACGCCGCAAAGCCGGACATGAAGGTTACCGAAAATCCGGCCTGCTCTATCATTTTGGCCGACAGCGCATCAAAACAGCTTGGCATCGCGATAAAAGCCCCTGTTTTTATCCGCTCTCTCAGCGCATCTGCCATATGGTTTGCGATAGCCATGCTTTTTCCTCCTTCACCCGATATTTGGAGATTTTTTTTAAAAACCCTCTTTTTTTAAAGATTACGCCATTTTTCCTGTCTTGCCAGCTTTAACGCCAAATAGCATTCGGCCAGCCGCGGGGGCAGGCAATGGCCATTCCCGATAAGAGAGAGCGATTTTGCCAGACAATAAATTTGCAATTTAATCTCAGCTGGCTAGTCTTGAAAAAAACACCCTGTCTTTTTAGCGAAAAAGAATTTTTACGATGTTTGAGCCCAGAGATCCGAATTTTTTGGATAAAATAAAACATAGTTTTTCCTGTCAGGCAGCTATGGCCACGCTTGGCATGACCTTGCAGGATGCGCGCCCGGGCATCGCCGAAATTTTGCTTGCCAATAATGATAAAATTATCCAGCAGATGGGATTTGTGCATGGCGGGGTTTTAACCACCGGGCTGGATAGTGCGTGCGGCTATGCCGCCCTGACCCTCGCACCACCTGAATTAGAGGTGATGACCATAGAATTAAAGACATCCTTTTTTGCCCCGGCAAGCCAGCATAATATCCTGTTTACCGGCAAGGTGTTAAAGCCCGGGCGGCGCGCCATATTCACCGAAGCAGAAGCGGTAGGCCTTGTTGCAGATGGCGGCGCGCCTGTTCTGCTGGCCAAGATGAGCGCGACCATGACCTATGTGGAACGTCCCTGACGACCCGCCCTTAAGCTAAAAAAATATCAGCTCTCCACCTGCCAGGGCGGCGGGGTTTTGGCAAAAAAAGCCGCAATCCCTTTTTGGGTTTCCTCGCTTTCCCAGCAATCGGCAAGATGTTCAATCGCAGATGTAATTTGCCTGTCCAGATCGCTTGCGGTTATTTCCTGTACCATCTGTTTGGCCAGTGCCATTGCACCAGGCCCGGCAGAGAGCGCGGTTTTAACCTCGCGTGCGACGCATTTATCCAGCATATCCGCTGTTGCCACAATGGAAACCAGCCCCAAATCTGCTGCCCTTCGGCTGGACATTAAAGAGCCGGTAATAAAAACAGAGCGTGCCGCTGCCCCGCCAATTTTGGCCATCACAAAAGGGCCAATTGTGGCCGGTATCAATCCCAGTCTGGTTTCGGTCAGGGCAAAGCGGGCATCCTCGGCCGCGATGACAATATCGGCCACCGCCATCAACCCCAGACCGCCGCCAAAGGCCTGACCCTGCACTCTGGCAATAACCGGCTTTGGCAAATCGTGAAAGGCTTTCAGCATCATGGCCAGTTTGGTGGCCTCGGCCATTTTGCCAGCGCGATCGGCATCTTGCTGGGCTTTCATCCATGCCAGATCCGCCCCGGCACAAAAGCTGGGCCCTTCTGATTTTATCACTACCAGACGGATAGCCTCCTCGGTGCGGATATGGTCAGCAGCAGCGGTTAATTCGGCGATCATTTCTGCATTAAAGGCATGATGCCGCTCTGGCCTGTTAAGGGTCAGGGTCGCCAGCCCGCGCGCATCTTTTTCAAGGATGATCGTGTTAAAATTTATCGTCATATTCCAGCTTTGCCCCTTTATGCTTTTGGCTCTAATGTAATCAGCACCATACCATCATTTGCGGTTTCCCCAACAGCGCTGTAAATGGCCTGAACTCTGCCGTCACACGGGGCGCTCAGGGCATGTTCCATTTTCATCGCTTCCATTCTTATCAGCACATCGCCCTTTGCCACTTCCTGTCCCACGGCACATTCCAGAACCGTAACAACCCCTGTCATAGGGGCGGTGATACTATCGCCGCCTGCCAGATCATTGGCAATATCGGTTGCATCCATACGGGTGATAAGAAAATT
>JAURQT010000121.1 GCA_030835985.1 Alphaproteobacteria bacterium | reverse complement strand
GAGCCGTGCGAATTGCCGGTTGCCAGCGCTGTTTCAATGCCCATGCAAACACCTCATCATTCACCGTTGCGGTGGTAGAGGCGGCATATTGCGGATAGAGCGGGATAATCACAAACCGGTTACAGCCCATTTTTTGCAAGGCATCCAGCCTGTCCGGAATAGAGGGCTGGCCATAGCGCATCGCCCAATCTATGACCAAATCCTCGCGCTGGCCATAATGGGCTTGCAGCATTTCAGCTTGCAGGCGCGTATATTTGCGCAACGGCGATCCATCCGGGTCATCTTTTAGCCAGATCTTGTCATAGGCCGCCCCGGAACGTTTCGGGCGCACATTCAGGATAATCAGATTAAGGATAAGCCACCATAACAGGCGCGGGACTTCAATGACCCGCTTATCGGACAAAAATTGCTTTAAATAGCGCCGCATGGATTTTTTATCGGTCGCATCCGGCGTGCCCAAATTCACAAGTAACAGGCCGGTTTTGGCATGGGATGGCCAGTTTGGATGATCCCCCGGAAGTGGCTTTACGCTCATTCTCAACCCTATAAATGACAGCTTTATATTCAATAGCCAGCTCTGGCATCAGAGCCGATATACCTCTTTTATCGATATAGGTGAATAGGCCGACCCGTCTAGCCTGTCAGCTGATTTAATGGCAGAAAATCTGCTTTATAGGCAGGTGGGCGAACCTGTCGAAAGACCTTGTCCAGGCAATCGACCAGATGGTCTATCATCTCTTTTGTATGAAGAGGGCCAGGGGTGATGCGCAGCCGCTCTGTGCCGCGTGGTACGGTTGGATAATTAATCGGCTGAATATACAGATTATGATCCTGCAACAATGTCCAGCTAATCTCGGAAGTTTTCATCGCATCGCCTACCATAACCGGCACGATATGGGTCGTGCTGGCCATCGCTGGCAGGCCTCTTTCCCGCAATTTTTCCTTGAGGTAGCTTGCCTGTTCCTGTTGCTTGCTGCGCTCATCTGTCGAGCTGCGCAAATAGCGAATAGAGGCAAGGGCGGCTTCGGCAAGGGCAGGGGGCATGGCGGTGGTGAAAATAAAACCGGAACCATAGCCGCGCACCGCATCACATAAAGCATCACTGCCGGCAATATATCCGCCCATCGCCCCAAAGGCTTTGCCTAGCGTACCCTGAAGGATGTCTATTTCATCTTCTATGCCATCGCGCTGGGCGATGCCGCCGCCTTCTGTGCCATACATACCAACCGCATGTACCTCATCCAGATAGGTCATGGCGTTATATTTTTTTGCCAGCGCGGCAATCTCTGCGATAGGCGAGACATCCCCATCCATCGAATAGACAGATTCAAAAATAATGATCTTGTGCCGATTAACAGGCAGGCTTTTTAGCAATTCTTCCAGATGGGCAGTATCATTATGACGGAAAATCAGCTTTTCTGCCCTGCCATAGCGAATGCCGGAGATGATAGACGCGTGATTCATCGAATCAGACAGGATAATCGGATTGTCCAGCAGGCTAATCAGCGCGCTGATAGAAGCCTCATTCGCCACATAGCCAGAGGTAAAGACAAGGGCGCGTTCCTTGCTATGCAGGCTGGCCAGCTCCTGTTCCAGGGCAACGATAGAGGCGCTGGTACCGGAAATATTGCGTGTACCGCCTGCCCCGGTGCCATGTGCGCTGACCGCATCGCGCATCGCACTGATGGCATGCTCGCTCTGTCCCATGCCCAGAGAATCGTTTGAACACCAGATAATCACTTCGCGCGCGCCTGCGGGGTGATTCCATAAAGCATAGGGATGCCGGCCGGTCAAACGCTCCAGCTCAACAAAATGCCGATAGCGATTCTCATCTTTCAGCTGTCCGACTTTTTCTTGTAACAGAGACTGATAATCCAACAAATTTCCCCGTTTGCAGCTAATTTGCGCTTGTTCAACGCACTCTCACGATAGCCCTGATGATGCCAGCGCCTGTTGTCCCATTTTGTAATGCTAGTCTTTTTGCCCCGGCGCATCAATCAAAGATGGCAGGGTGCGACAATAAGGTAACTTACGCTCTTTTATAAGAAAACAGACCTGCCGCGCCTATCGTTTTTTTGATATTCGCCTTTTAGGTAGCACCTGGCTTTGATGTCGGGCGTTTTAAACGTGCTGCGGCAAATTTTAATTCCGGTATTTTTCCATAAGGGTCAAGGGCTGGATTGGTCAGCATATTTGCCGGGGCTTCCGTAAAGCAAAAGGGCACAAAAATCATCCCCCTTGGCAGGTTCGGGTCAATTCGGCTGAAGAGTTCTATTTGCCCGCGCCGTGTCTCGACAATAATATTCTGGCCAGGCGAGATGGCCAGATCAGACATATCTTCAGGGCTGATATGCACTTCTGCGGCTGGCTCAAGCGCATCCAGTACCGTGGCACGCCTGGTCATAGAGCCAGTATGCCAATGTTCCAGCAATCGGCCTGTGGACATCACCAGCGGATAGGCTTCATCCGGCACTTCATCGGGGGGCAGGATAGAGGCAGGGGTCATGCGCCCGCGCCCGCTGGGGGTTGGAAAACTATCCCCAAAGATCACATCTGCCCCAATGCTTTTTTCATCCGCACATGGATAGGTTACCGCATCTTCTGCCTCCAGCCTTTGCCAGCTAATTCCTGTCAGAGAGGGCATCACAACGCGCATTTCTTCAAAAATATCGGCCGGATGCGTATAATCCCAGCTTTGCCCCATGCGATTGGCCAATGCCTGAATAATCCACCAATCCTGGCGTGCATCGCCTGGCATGGATACCGCAATACGCCCCATCTGAACCCGCCTGTCGGTATTGGTGACAGTGCCGGTTTTTTCCGGAAAGGCAGAGGCAGGTAAAATTACATCGGCAAAGGCAGCTGTTTCGGTCATGAAAATATCCTGTACCACCAGATGTTCCAGCCGGGCAAAACCCTCTCTGGCATGGGCCTGGTCAGGGTCGGACATCACCGGATTCTCGCCCATCACATAAATGCCCTTAATTTTTCGCTCATAGGCAGCATTGGCAATTTCAACCACGGTTAAGCCTTTTTCGCTATCCAGCTCAACCCCCCATAAATCTTCATATTTCTGGCGCGTAGCAGCATCCTCTACTGAGCGGTAATCCGGGAAAAACATAGGGATAAGTCCGGCATCCGATGCGCCTTGCACATTATTTTGACCACGCAAGGGGTGCAGACCTGACCCGGGCTTGCCCACATTGCCTGTCAGCAAGGCCAGCGATATAAGGCAGCGCGCATTATCTGTGCCATGGGTATGCTGGGATACCCCCATCCCCCAAAAGATAATACCGGCTTTTGCGGCGGCGAATTGACGGGCAACCGAACGTATAGCTTCTGTCTCGATCCCGCAAATCAGCGCCATTTTTTCCGGGGTGGTCGCCTTTGTTTGTGTCACCAGGGCATCAAAGCCTTCTGTATGGGCCTCCACATAGCCCTTATCATAGAGTTTTTCATCAATGATGGTGTGCAAGATGCCATTTAACAGCGCGACATCACTGCCGGGGGTGAAATTTAATGAAGCAGTGGCATAGCGATCCAGTGCCTGACCACGCGGATCCATCACAAATAATTTTGCCCCTGCTTTGGCAGCATTTTTAATATAGGTTGCGGCTACCGGATGGTTCACCGTCGGGTTCGCGCCTATCACAATAATGGCATCTGAATTCAGGCATTGGGAAAAAGAGGCTGTCACCGCCCCGGAGCCAATATTTTCCAATAGGGCCGCCACAGAAGAGGCATGGCAAAGCCGGGTGCAATGGTCAACATTATTTGTACCAAAACAGCTCCGTACCAGCTTTTGCACCAGATAGGCTTCTTCATTCGTTCCTTTGGCAGAGCCGAAACCAGCCAGTGCAGATGCCCCGTTGGACTGTTTTATCTCCATAAAGCCTCTGGCGGCATAATCCAGGGCTTCTTCCCATGTGGCGGGGCGGAAATGGGTAAGCGGGTTAGCCGGGTCAAAGGGCAGGGAGGCAGATTTTGGCACATCTGCGCGCCGGATAAGGGGCTGTGTCAGCCGCTCGGGATTATGGATATAATCAAAGCCATATCGGCCTTTTACACATAGCCGGCTATTATTGGCAGGCCCGCTTCGCCCGTTTACCGAAACAATTTTATCATCCTTTACATTAAAGGTCAGCTGGCATCCTACCCCGCAATAGGGACAGACAGAGTTAACCTGGCTATCGGGGGTGATGGCCAGTTTCTGGTCGTCTGCCAGCAATGTTTTGGGCATCAATGCCCCTGTTGGACAGGCTTGTACACATTCCCCGCAACCCACACAGGTGGACGCGCCCATATCATCGTCAAAATCAAAAATAATTCGGGCATCTGCCCCGCGCCCGGCCAGACCGATAACATCATTAACCTGAACTTCGCGGCAGGCACGCACACATAAATTACACTGGATACAGGCATCCATATTCACGGCTATGGCCGGATGGCTGCTATCGGCTTGCTGAGGCTCTTTCGGGGCAAACCGGCTGGCGGTAATATCCTGTTGATCGGCTGTCTGCCATAGATGCGAGTTGGGATCGTGGCTATCGGTGCGGGCAGGCTGGTCGGCAAGCAACAATTCCATCACCATTTTGCGCGATGTCTTTGCCCGCGCGCTATTGGTGGTGATTTTCATGCCCGGGCTGGCTTTGCGCTGACAGGAGGCGGCTAAGACGCGCTCGCCCTCAATTTCCACCATACAGGCACGACAATTGCCATCTGCCCGGTAATTTTTGTCATCCTTGTAGCATAGATGGGGAATATCAATTTCCTGTTCCCGGGCAATTTGCCAGAGGGTTTTATCGGCGCTGGCGGAAATTTCTTTGCCATCCAGCTCTATGGTAAAGTGGGCGGTTTCTGTTTTATGTATCATCTCTGCTGCCTGATTATTTCTGCTGCCTGATTATTTCTGCTGCCTGATTATTTATGCTGGCCAGAAGAGGCTGGAATATCTTCTGGAAAATGCTTCATAACGCTTATCAAGGGATTGGATGCGGCCTGTCCCAAACCGCAAATGCTGGCATCGGCCATGGTGTGCGATAATTCTTTTAATAAGGCTGTATCGGGTGTTGCAGATGTCATCACCTGAACCGCTTTTTCTGTACCGGAACGACAAGGGGTGCATTGACCGCAGGATTCATGTTTAAAAAACTGCATCAGATTAAGGGCGGCTTGCCACATATTATCCTTATCCGATAATATCACGACCGCATGCGAGCCAACAAAACACCCCTCTTTGGCCAGCTTGCCGCCAAAATCCAGCGGAATATCTGCTTTTTTAGCAGGCAAAATACCGCCCGATGCCCCGCCGGGCAGATAGGCTTTAAAGTGATGCCCGTCTGCCATACCGCCACAGGCCGCGATAAGCTCTGTTGCCGTGCTGCCAGCCGGGGCGCGTATGACGCCGGGTCTGGCCACCCGCCCGGAAACAGAATAGCTGCGAAAGCCCGGGTGATCCGGCTTGCCTTGCTGATTATACCAGCCCGCCCCCTGTTCCAGAATATCGCGCACCCAATAAAGGGTCTCTATATTATTGACCAGCGTTGGCCGGCCAAACAGGCCATTTTCTGCGACATAGGGGGGGCGATGGCGCGGCAGGCCGCGTTTGCCTTCAATGCTTTCTATCATGGCGGATTCTTCGCCGCATATATACGCGCCTGCCCCGCGCCGGATTTCCAGCGCGATATGGCCAGCCAGCCCGGCTTTTTCCACCTTTGCCAGCTCGCCGCGCAAAGCTGCGATAATTTCGGGATATTCATCACGGATATAGAGATAGGCTTTATCAATGCCAACCAGATAGCCAGCGATAAGCACGCCCTCTATCATCCGGTGCGGGTCAGAACTTAAATACAGCCTGTCTTTAAAGGTGCCTGGCTCGCCTTCATCGCCATTGACCGCCATCAGGCGCGGGCCGTCATAGCTGGCAACAATTTGCCATTTGCGTCCGGTGGGAAATCCCGCCCCGCCAAGCCCGCGCAGAGCTGCCTTGTCCAGCTCGGCCATCAGCCCCTGTTTATCGGCTGTGCCAGCTTGCAAGGCCTCAACCAGCTGATAACCGCCTGCCGCGCGATAGGCATCAAAATCAATAAAGCTGTCCAGACGGGGTTCTTGGGCAGGTTCAGCTATTCTCTGCCTAATCCCTGCCAAATCATGTTGCCCGATAAGCGCATGGCCATCTGCAATGGCCGGGGCGGTATCGCAAGCGCCAAGGCAAGGGGCAGCAAGGAATTGAACCTCGTCATTTTCCAGCTTTTTTGCCTCTGTCAGCAATTGGTTTGAGCCCGCCATCATACAGGAAAGCGAGGTACAGATGCGGATGGTGCGCACAGGCGGCGGCATCTCTCCTTCTTTTACCAACGGGAAATGGTCATAAAAACTGGCCACTTCCCACACCTCGGCCATTGGCAGGCGCATCAGATGGGCAAGGGCGGCCAGATGCCTCGCGCTTAAATGATGATAGCGGTCATTAATGATATGCAAGGCTTCGATAAGCTGGTCACGGGGCGGAATATTATCGTCGAACAGGGCGTTTATCTCGGCCAGGCTTTCGGCATTTATTTGCCGTCCCTTCGGCTTGAAACGTCCTTTCATTTTTCCAGGTTTTTTTATCGCTTGTGCCTGTGACATTCCCTTGCAACCCCTAAATACTATCCAGTTTTTTTTAGCCCAGTTTTTATTAATCCGGTTTTCATTAATCCAGTTTTCATTAATCTGGCGATAATGCGCTGCCACCTATAACCGCTTAGGGGCAGAATCTGTCTCATCTGCGACAGGCGAGAGGCTAATCTGGTCTGCCAGAATGATGGTTTTGCCCATATGTTCAAAATTTACCGTGATGCGGTGGCCAATAATAGACTGTATCTGGCCAGTTCCCCAATCCGGCCTGCTTGGATGATGAACAAAATCACCAACACAGAATTCATATATCATCACATCATACCCTTTAATCTGGTTTGTCCGGGGTGCCTGCTACCCCCCCGCGTTCAAGAGTATAGATATTTGCCAGGACAGGCAAAGCCCGGAATATGGCGCGCGATAGATAAATTTTACTGCTTTTTTAAAAAAACAGCCAGAAGACAGGGATATTTACCGGCCTTCTGGCTGTAGAGGAATAAAAACGTTAAATTTACACCGCTATTGCTTCTGCTTCATTTTCTTCATCTTCGTCCCGCAAGACATAGCCCTGTCCCCAAACGGTATCAATTCGGGCATTTTTCAGGCCACTTTTTTCCAGCTTGCGCCGCAATTTGCACACAAACACATCAATGATTTTGCTATCCGGCTCATCAATGCCGCCATAGATATGCGAGATAAAGGATTCCTTGCTCAGAACCGCGCCTTTGCGCATACATAGCAAATTCACAATCTGATATTCTTTTTGTGTAAGCGGTACAAATTTGCCATCTATCGAGATCAGGTTGCGGCTGAGATCCATCAGCAAATTCCCGGCCTTGATAAGGGCAGAGGCATGGCCATTTGCGCGCCGGATAATCGCTTCCAGATACGCCAGCAATTCATATCTATCAAAAGGTTTGGTCAGATAGCCATCTGCCCCGGCCCCCAGGGCGGTGATACGGTCATCTACCCGGCTATTGCCGGAAATGACCAAAATCGGGGCAGGCAAATAGCTTTTGCGGATTAACCGGGTCAGGCGCGTGCCATCCCCATCCGGCAGGTTAATATCCAGCAGCACAGCATCTACATGATTATGGTTCAATTCATTGAGTGCTTCTTCAATTGTTTTGGCGTGAACATGGTGATAGCCAGCCTGGGACAAGGTTATGCCTATCGCATCTGCAATAACGGTATCATCTTCAACAATCAGGATATTCACAAGAAGAGGTCCTTTCTGTCTTGGTTCACATTATTTTCTGGCGCACAAATTTGTTTTTTCTTGAAACCGCAAATTTGAAAAAACTAAGGGCTGTTAATGAACTGTTCAGGTTTCATTAAGATGTTTTGAAAAATTCAGGCTGAAAGGCAAATCACATATGCGTGATTGAGAAGGAAAAGTTTTGCGCTGCTCTTTTGAAAAAACCCCGAAATGCGTTGAAAAATTGCGAAAAATCTGATCTTTTCAAGATGCACAATTTGGGGTTGAAAGCAGGGAGAAATTAAAGTAACACCATGCCATGATAAGGGGGAACTGGCCACATTTTGCCTGGAGCTATCCGGTTCTGGCTCGGTCAGGGTATGATTTAAAAGAGGATGTACTTAAAAATGAGTGCGATAGCATCTAAAATTATTGATACACCAATTACCAATTTACCAGAGGGATATAAGCCTTCTGCAAATGAAGAATTTATGAATGATTTTCAGCGTGAATATTTCCGTCAGAAATTGATGCGCTGGCGCGCAGAATTGCTGGATGAGGCCAATCAGACCATTGCCAATCTCTCTACAGAAAGCCTGCATAAACCTGACCAGATGGACAGGGCACAAATTGAAAGCAATGCTGCCCTTGACTTGCGTACCCGCGACCGCGAGCGCAAATTGCTGCAAAAAATCGAAGATGCGTTGCGGCGTATCGAGGATGGCAGTTTTGGCTATTGCATCGAAACAGATGAGCCGATTAGCCTGGCCAGGCTGGAAGCCCGCCCAATTGCAGCGTTAAGCCTGCAAGCCCAGGAACAGCATGAAAAAATGGAACGGGTACATCGCGATGATTAGGGCGTGACGGCGGCCGGGCTATTTTTGTTTATCGCAAATTTTTTTGAAATGCGGGTGCGCGAACGCCCGCATTTTTTCGTATATACAGACAGTTTTGGGCGAAATATAGGAAAAACCCTCCTTATAAATATATGAAAT
>JAURQT010000120.1 GCA_030835985.1 Alphaproteobacteria bacterium | reverse complement strand
TAATAGGAATGTTCCCACACATCACAGCCTAAAAGGGCGGTTTGGCCAAAGCAAAGCGGGTTCACGCCATTTTCGGTCTTTGTGACCGCCAGCTCACCAGAGGCTTTTTGCACCAGCCAGCACCAGCCAGCGCCAAACTGGCCAACCCCTGCGGCAATAAATTCCTGTTTAAAGGCATCGAGCGAGCCAAAAGAGGCGGTAATAGCTCTTTCCAGATCCCCCGGCATTTTCCGGCCATCCGGGCCCATCATTTCCCAGAACTGGATATGGTTCCAATGCTGAGAGGCGTTGTTGAAAATGCCATTTTGGGCAATCGCCTTGGCATCATATGTACCGGTGATAATATCTTCGAGCGATTTTGATTCCCACTCGGTGCCGGCGATCAGCTTGTTGCCATTATCCACATAGGCTTTGTGATGCAGATCATGGTGAAATTCGAGGGTTTCGCTGCACATACCATTTTGGGCAAGCGCATCATAGGCATAGGGCAGGTCTGGAAGTTCAAATGACATGGCAATATCCTTACATCGGCTATCTATTTATTTCGGGTTTATCTATTCATACAGAATGCCCAAAGTGATTTGAATAAAAAACTCACTTTTTTCATGCGGCTTTGCACGCTGCATAACAGCATCTGATGTTTATCCTTTCTTCTAGCATAATCAGCGGCGCTAACCGACCCTTAATATGAAAAAAATTTTTCTCGGACAAAGAAGACACATCCAGTCTTTTTTTTGCCGCTTTTATGCCTTCATACCTACATAATTTGGGTAGATATTTCCTTGAAATGGTTAATGCATAGCATAGTGATATGTAATTGAAAAAGGAGATGGTCAAAAATGCTACCAGTTATCTTAATTGCCGGGCTTTTGGTTGGGGTCAACAGCCAAAGCTATCAGGAATTTTCCCGCCATTCAAATGGCAATGCCAGCTATCAGATATCCTTTGTCGGGGACTGCCCGACAGGCAAGCGCGATACCGGCTTTGCCCTTGCACCAGGCAAATTTGTCTTGTTTAAACAGCGCGGCCATGATGGCAGTGTTGGCAAAACCTGTCTGGATATGGCCGGTAAGTAAGCCAGTTATTCCAGACAGTTTGCTCTTTAAAAAAAAGACAGGTAACAGATTATGGCTTCATCTTGCGACGGGCCATTTCATTTACACGCAAACGCAATGCATTTAGCCGAATAAAGCCATGCGCGTCGTGATGGTCATAATCTGTTGCCCCTTCTTCAAAGGTTACCAAATCTTCTGAATAGAGCGAATTTGGCGAGCTGCGCCCGACAATAATGATATTGCCCTTATAGAGCTTTAAGGTGACCTCGCCATTGACCATATGCTGGCAATTATCAATCGCAGCTTGCAGCATTTCGCGCTCGGGGGCAAACCAGAACCCATTATAGACAAGCTCGGCATAGCGCGGCATCAGCTCGTCTTTTAGATGGGCTGCCCCTCTATCAAGGGTGAGGGATTCAACTGCCCGTCTGGCAGCCAGCAACACAGTACCGCCAGGTGTTTCATAAATCCCTCTGGATTTCATGCCAACAAAGCGGTTTTCCACCAGATCCAGACGACCAATACCATGCTTGCCGCCCAGACGGTTGAGTTCGGTCAGCAGAGTTGCAGGGGACATATCCTTGCCATTAATGGCCACCGGGTCACCGCTTTTAAACTGAATGTTGATATGTTCTGCTGTATCTGGTGCATCTTCGGGCGATACGGTGCGTGAAAAGACATATTCCTCAGGCGGCAGGGCCGGGTCTTCCAGCACTTTTCCTTCAGCCGAAATATGCAGCAAATTGGCATCCACACTAAACGGGGCTTCACCGCGCTTGTCTTTGGGGACAGGAATTTGGTTAGCCTCGGCATAGGCGATCAGCTTCGTTCTGGAGGCCAGATCCCATTCGCGCCAGGGGGCGATGACTTTGATATCCGGCTGCAGGGCATAATAGCCCAGCTCAAAGCGTACCTGATCATTGCCCTTGCCAGTCGCGCCATGCGATACTGCATCTGCGCCCACTTCGCGGGCAATTTCGATCTGGCGTTTGGCGATAAGCGGACGTGCAATAGATGTTCCCAGCAGATATAACCCCTCATAAAGGGCATTGGCGCGGAACATCGGAAAGACATAATCTTTTACAAATTCCTCGCGCAAATCCTCGATAAAGATATCTTTAATGCCAAGCAGCTTTGCTTTTTCTCTGGCCGGTTCGATATCTTCACCCTGTCCCAGATCAGCGGTAAATGTGACGACCTCGCAGCGATATTCTTCTTGCAGCCATTTCAAAATGACAGAAGTATCCAGACCGCCTGAATAGGCTAATACAACTTTTTTCACCTGCTGTGAGGACATCTGTTTTCTCCTTGCATATCGCCGCCGCAAAGTTGCAAAGGCGTTTATGTATGTGACGCTGTTCTATATCACAAAAAAGCCGCAAATACGGAAATATTTTTTGCCGCTAGATGGTTTCGCGCAGGAACGGGGCAGGCTTGCTGCCCAATGTTCGCATCGCCCCGGCCAGCCCCAGACAAATGGTAAAGGCCGCCCCGGAAAAAGCGGTAAGGGCTGTAAGCGATAAATTAAAGATAAAATCAGCGCCAATGAAAAAATGAATAAGCGCATAGCTGGTCGCCGTGCCTATTACCATCGCCACCATGCCGGTTAGCACCGCCAACAGGCTATATTCCAGTATCCAGGCGATAATAATATCGATGCGGCGCGCCCCCAGAATTTTCAAAATCATGGAATCGGCAAATCTCTGAGCCTCGGAATTTGCCACACTGCCTGCCAGTACCGCCAGGCCGGATAGCAAGGTTACAATGGCTGTCATTTGTATTGCCGCCCCCAATAAATTCAGGACTTTTTCAACGGTTTGCACCGCCTCTGATACAGATACGGCCGAGATATTATTAAACTCGGCGGTGATTTTTTCCTCTATCTGGCGGGCGGTCTTCTGATCTGGCGAGCGGGTTGTAGCCAGCCAGCTATGAGGCGCACCATCCAGCAGGCCAGGCGACATGATAAAGACAAAATTGATCCGAAAACTTTGCCAGTCAACCTTTCTGGCATTGGCAATCCGGGCGGTGATCTCGCGCCCCAGAATATTAAGCGTTACATTATCGCCGACCGCCAGATCATAATCGCGTGCCATATCTTCGGTGATGGACATCAAGGGCGGGCCGCTATAATCATCTGGCCACCATTGCCCGCGCGTGATTTTTGCCCCTTCGGGCGCGCTGGCTTGCCAGGTAAGCGCACGGTCGCCGCGCAAGACCCAGCTGCTTTCAACATCCCTGTTTGCCTTGCTGGCAGGCATATCGTTCAGGGCAGTTACCCGGCCGCGCAACATGGGTGTTTTTTCAATAATCGTCTGGCTGGAAATAGCAGATATTTGCGCTATGAACGGGTCAATTTGTTGTGGCTGGATATCGATAAAAAACCAGTCCGGGGCATCTTCGGCCGCCCGGCTGTTTAATTGTGTCATTAAATTATGCTGGCTTGATACCACCGCAACCAGAACCGATAGTCCCAACCCAAAGGCTATAATAATAGATTGCAGGGGCGAGCCTTTGCGCGTAACAGCCGATAGGGCAAGATGGGCAGGCACATATCGGGGCGGCGGCAGTTGGCGCAAGGACAATAAAACACTGCCTGCCAGCACATATAACAATCCCATTGAAATAAGCGCTGCTATCATAAAGCTGATAGACAGGAGAATGTTGCCGGTGGCGATTACCGCAAGGGCTGCCAGCACGATAATGCCGCCTGTCACCGTGATAAGTGCCGGGATAGAGGGCTTGCCGCCAGGTATCTGCATCAGCGCACGAAACAGGTGGGCGGCGCGAATATGGCGGGTGCGCGATAAGGGCCAGACGGCAAAAACAAAGGTGGTAACCAGCCCAAAGCCGGCTGCCAGCCATAACGGCCTGGCATAAATATCTGTCATCAGCGGAACATTAACATAGGCAGCAAAAAATTTGGCCGCCAGAAAGGGCGACAGCCCTGCCAGAACGATACCCGCCATAACCCCTATGCTGGCAATCACCATGACTTGCAGAATATAGATGCGGAAAATCAATTTCGAGGACGCGCCCAGACATTTCAGGGTAGCGATAACATTCATTCGGCTAAGCAGCCAGGCACGCACCGCCCCGCTCACGCCAAGGCCGCCGATCAGCAAAGCGGTCAGCCCGACCAGCATTAAAAATAACTCAGCGCGTTCGACAAAACGCTCAAATCCTGCCCCGGCTGAATTAAGGGTACGCAAGCGCATATAGCTGCCTTCTGCCTTGCCGCGAAGGCTGGCTTCCAGTGCCGCAGCAGATACAGGGTCTTTTAGCCGCAAGCGGGTTTTATAGGAAATAAACGCCCCTTCTTTTTGCAAGCCGGTCAATTGCAATGTTTTTGTGCTGATAAGCAGGCGCGGGCCAAAGCCAACAAAGCTGATAGAACGGTCCGGCTCGGCTATCAGGCTGGCCCGAATAGTGACGATATGCTCGCCCAACCTGGCCGTATCGCCAATTTTCAGACCCAGTGCCGCCAACAAGGCAGGGGCCGCCACCGCCCCATTATCTGCCAGCGCTTCGTCAAGGGATATGGCTGGCTCAAGGGTGACCTGCCCGACCAGAGGATAGGCGCTATCCACCGCCTTTAATTCGACCAATTTGCGCCTTGCAGGCTGATTATCTGTTGCCTCTCTGCCCAGCATCGCGCGCATTTGCACAATATCAGAGCGGTCTGCGCTATTTTCTGCAAGCCCAAGAACCTGCTGTTCTGGCGGGATATGCAAGCTGGAAACTTCAAAATCCCCGCCAAGCAGACTGCGTGCATTATTATCAATGCCAGCGCGCATCGCTTCTGCGACCGAGCCAACTGCCCCGATAGCGGCCACTCCCAACATCAGGGCGGCCAGAAATACCCGAAAGCGTGCGACAGACCCTCTTATCTCGCAACGGGCAAAATGCCAGGCTAGCGACCAGCTTTCCGTCATTTCCTGCCTGCCTTTATATGTGTGTCTGTGGTGATTTCGCCATCTTCAATACGCAACAGGCGCTGGCATTTCTTTGCCAATGCCTCATCATGGGTGATAAGAACCAATGCGGCCTTTACCGATGCCGCCGCTGCGAACAGCTCTTTTATTACGCTTGCGCCTGTGGTGCTATCCAGATTGCCGGTTGGCTCATCTGCCAGCAGAATATCCGGGCGCGTAACAATTGCTCTGGCAATCGCCACTCTTTGCTGCTCGCCGCCTGAAAGCTGGTCAGGCAGGTGATGCAGGCGATGACCCAGCCCAAGGCTTATCAGGGCTTTTTCAGCTTTTTCATTGGCGTTGCTATCGCTTGCCAGCTCCAGCGGGACAGCCACATTTTGCAAGGCTGTCATGGAAGGGATCAGCCGAAAAGCCTGAAAAACAATACCGACATGATCGCGCCGCAATTGTGCCAGCGCATCTTCATTCATGGAAGTGATATCCTGTCCTGCCAAAACAGCCTTGCCACTGCTAAGGGACTCCAGCCCGGCCATCAGCATCAGCAAGCTGGTTTTACCCGCTCCGCTTGGCCCTAAAATCGCTACCGATTGGCCAGCTGGAATATCCAGCTGGATATTTTTCAAAATATCGACCTGACCATTGGCGCCGGGAAAAGACAGGCTGGCATTTTGCAGGGAAATAACCTTATCACCTGTCTGGCTAGGGGGCAGGGTTTCTTGAACTGGCATAAAGGTCACCTTATATCTTAGGCTAGGGCCCGGGCTTTTAAAAAAAAGGCCGGGTGATGAAAGCTGGTTTTAAGGACAGAAATTTGCCAGCCCGTTTTGTCTGATATGGGATCTGTTGGGGTATGTGCCAAGCCGAAAATTTAAAAAAAGCGTTTTATCTGTCTTTATCGGGGCTGTTGGCTGTCTGTTTCCTGGCTACTGCATCGCTAAAATCTGTACAGGCCGATAGTCCGCGTTTGGCCGATAGTCCGCATTTGATGGTGTTTGGCGACTCGCTGGTCGCTGGATATGGATTGCCCGCCGAAGAGGGGTTTACCCGGCAATTGCAAGACCGGCTAACGGCACAAGGGGTAGAAATAAAAATACTGAATGCAGGGGTTTCCGGCGATACCACAGCAGGCGGGCTGGCGCGCCTTGAATGGGCGCTTGCCGAACAGCCGGATTATGTAATGATTGTGTTGGGCGGCAACGATCTGTTGCGCGGCCTTGATCCATCGGCAACGCGCCGCAACCTGGATCAGATTTTATCCAAACTTGCCGCGCGGGGCATTAAAACCTTTTTATGCGGGATGCTGGCACCGGTGAATTTAGGGGCAGAATATGGCGCTGAATTTAACCCTATCTATCCGGATCTGGCACAAAAATATGACCTGGATTTCTATCCTTTCTTCCTTCAGGATGTCGCATTAGTGCCGCGTTTTAACCAGCGCGATGGTCTGCATCCCAACCCGGAAGGGGTCGCAAAAATCATCGATGGCATGATGCCGCTCTTGCAGACATTCCTATCAAATAAAAAGGGGTAAAAAAGATGGATAATGCATCAGATAGCCGCACCCCTTCTACGGCCAAATGGCTTGGATATGCAGGGGCGTTGCCTTTTTTGGGGTTGAGCGCGGCGCTGCTCGGGATAGGCGAGGGGATATCAGATTTCTTTTCGCCATCGCACATCGCCTTTGCCCTGCTGTCCTATGGGGCAATAATTCTCAGCTTTCTGGGCGGGTTACATTGGGGGCGGGCAGTGACCAGCCCCGCAGATAATCAGATACTCCCTGCCAGAATTGCCCTGATTTGGTCGGTTAGCCTGTCTCTGACGGGCTGGTTTGCGCTTTTTCTGCCGCTCTATTGGGCAGCTGGCGTATTGCTGGCCGGGTTTGCTGCTGCACTAACAGCCGATTTGATTTGGTTGAAAAAAGGGTATTGGCCTTACTGGATGCGGGGATTGCGCGTGCAGCTCAGCTGTGTGGCGATGGCCAGTATGAGCCTCCTTGCCTACCAGACAATAGCCTGAAGCAACACGAAAAAATTGGCTGATTTCTGTAAAAGGGCGGATTAATTAACCAGCAGGTTCAGAACGCGTCCGATAGGGCCGGTCAGGCGGATATCGCCGTGATTAACAGCAAACACCATACATTCCCCGTCATTATCGGCCACAGGCTTATGCTCGCCCCCCTCTTCCTGAACAGCGATATCGCCTGGCCCGTAATTGCCGGTTTCATCGGTAAAGCCGCCTTGCAGGACAAGGGTTACTTCTGTGCCTGTATGGGTGTGGGAGGGAATAGCCGTGCCAGGAGAAATACGATAGAATTTTGCCCGCCCCTGATCATTGCCAAAGACAACATCACATTCAAACAATCCAATACCAATGCGCCGCCAGGAAGAATTATTCCTGTCTGGCAGATAATCTGCGATCGGGCGCGGCAATAGCGCGCTATCTGTATCTATTTTGCGCTTGCTGTTGTGGGGCTGTTGTTCTTCGTCCTGCTCTATGGCTTTCAGGACATTTTCCAGCGCCCCTTCGGATAAAGAGACCGGATCGCTATCTTCCAGCAAAACCCCGCCCAGCTTCATCAGCATATTCATGGTTTTGGCGCTATCCTCATTCATCGCCAGATGTGTTTCTACCAACACTTCCAGCGGCAAGGAAAGCGCGCCTGTTGCGTAATCCAGCAACAGCGCATCCAGCACCTGCATATTGAACGATGCCTGCTCGTTCATGACTTCCAAATTCCTTCCGGCTCATCCAGATGGGCACGCAATCTGTTCAAAGCGAGCCTGATGCGAGATTTAACTGTACCCAGCGGAACACCGCTTTCATCAGATATCTCTCTGTGTGATTTCTCTTCGTAGTACGCAGAAAAGATCATTTTGGCTTGCTCATCTGGAAGATTTTTTAAAGCGTGGCGAATTTTTTCTTCTTCCTGCTGCCGAAAAATGGTTTTTTCGCCTGTTTCAACAGGCTCCGGGGCAAAGGCCGGATCAGCCAGATCAGGCAGCGGGCGGTTCTCGCGGCGCAACCTGTCAATGCGTTTGTTTCGGGCGATAGTGAATATCCATGTGCTGGCCCCGGACTGGCTGGGGTTATAGGTTTCTGCCCGACGCCAGACCATGATCATCGCCTCTTGTGCGATCTCTTCACATAAAGACATATCTGTGCCCAGACGAAGCAGAAAACTTTTGATGCGAGGGCCAAAATATTCAAACAATGACGCAAAAGCATCCTTGTCTCGGTCGCGTCCAACGCGAACAAGCATATCATCCCAATTCGACATACCTCTGGTATTGTCGTTATCCGAGCCGGTTCCCATAGCACTAGTTAACGAGACTGGCTCATCCGTGACAAGCGCAAAATCAAAATTTTCGTTTTTTATGTCCATTTTTCGTGTTTCAGCTCTCTTGCAGCTCTTAAATCTTCATAAAAACTCGGGATGATAACAAAACTTCTGCCTGAATTTTCAAAATCCGTCCCAAAAATGACACAATCACTTGCGATATTTTCATCAAACCTCTTGAACCTTGACGAAAGTTTTGCGATTCTGTGCGCGTTCGGCTATGGGCATTTTCATCATTCGGTAAAGATACTGAAAAAAAGCGGAGTAAATCAGGAATGGGTTATCAGCGTTTTGCAGGCTTAATAGCGTGTTTTCTTGGCATTATGCTTATGATGCAGCCAGCCATGGCGAATCCCGAAGAATTAAAAAGTTTCAAGGATTGGCAGGTCTATAAACAGGAAACCGATCAGGGGCGCATTTGTTTTATGTCCAGTGTGCCGAAAAAGCTGCGCGGTGATTATGATAGAGCCAATCGCGGCGAGACACGGGTGTTTGTCTCGCATGGGCCTGGCAAGGCAGAGCGCGGGGTTGTATCTGTTCTGGCTGGCTATCGCTATAAAAAACAGTCCGAAGTTGATTTCGCAATCGATAAAAAGGCGCATAAATTATTCACCCTGGATAACCGGGCCTGGTCGCAGGGGCCAGAAGATGATCAGCGTCTAATCGTTGCCATGAAACGTGGCACAAAGTTGGTTGTAACCGGCATTTCCAGCCGTAATAACAAAACCATTGATGAATATTCGCTATCCGGCTTTACCGCGGCAAAGGCCTTTCTGGATAAGGCCTGTCCTTAAAAACTGCCAGAAAAACTGCCAGAAAACAGGGTCTCTGGCCGGGTCTGAAACAACATAAAAAGCTGGCTCGTTGCCGCTTAAAGCGATAATGAAGGGCAATAGACAGGCTTTACTTTTTTAAAAATAAAGGCATCCATTTTTTGAGCATGACCGATTTTGAGCGCACGCCCCTGTTGGGACTATCGCAGATTGAGCTGGAAGAAGCGATAACGGCATTGCAATTGCCGCGTTTTCGTGCACGCCAGTTATGGCGCTGGGTCTGGCGTCATGGCGTAACCGAATTTTCCGATATGACGGATTTGGGCAAGCCTGTACAAATGTTGCTGGCGCAGCATTTTCATGCTGACAGGCCGGCTGTATCGCGCCGGCAGGATTCGTCCGATGGCACGATTAAATGGTTGCTGCGTCTGCATGACGGGCATGAAATTGAAGCGGTCTATATTCCGGATACCGATAGAGGGACTTTGTGTATTTCCTCGCAAGTGGGATGCACGCTGACCTGTACATTTTGCCATACCGGTACCCAGCGTCTGGTGCGCAACCTCGACGTGGCAGAGATATGCGGCCAGATTTTGCTGGCGATGGATGAGCTGGGGGACTGGCCGGCTGGCAAGCCTAACCGGCGGCTGACCAATATTGTGCTGATGGGTATGGGCGAGCCTTTATATAATTATGATAATGTATCGGCTGCCTTGAAGATGATTATGAGCGGTGAAGGCATCGCTTTGTCCAGGCGGCGCATTACCCTTTCGACCAGTGGTATTTTGCCGGAAATTACCCGATGCGGCGAGGAATTGGGCGTTAATCTGGCCATATCGCTTCATGCGGTGCGCGATGAGCTGCGCGATGTGCTGGTACCGATTAACCGGAAATACAAGCTGGCCAGCTTGCTGGATACAGTGCGCCATTATCCCGGCCTGTCCAATGCCCGGCGCGTGACATGGGAATATGTGATGCTGGCGGGCGTAAATGATAGCGAGGCTGATGCTAAAGCGCTGGTGAAGATGATAGCCGGCATCCCGTCCAAAATTAATCTCATCCCCTTTAATCCCTGGCCGGGTACAGATTATGTCTGCTCGGACGATGAAACCATTGAACGTTTTGCAAAAATTGTGATGAAGGCTGGCTATGCCTCGCCTGTCCGCACCCCGCGCGGGCGCGATATTCTGGCCGCCTGTGGCCAGCTAAAATCAGACTCGGTGCGCCTGCGTGCCAGCCAAATGGCCTGATCCCTTATCTGTCATCCTTTTGGGCTAGAATATTTCCAGCAGATGAAAATATTCTTCTCTGCGCTATCAAGCGTGAAATAAGGATGGTTTTTGAGAGGATGATGCCTTGAAACCAAACCTTAAGATGGTTACATTATAGCTAACAGCAAAGAAGCAGGGATATCGCTTCACGGCTAACTTTTTCGATGGAGAAAAAATTTATGCAAAATAACCGTTATGCATCACAAGCTGCCGCTGGTTCTGCGACCCTTGATGCAGGTTTGCGCAGCTATATGCTGGGTGTGTATAATCATATGACCACCGCATTGGCGCTGACAGGCTTTGCCGCCTTTGGCACAAAAATGCTGGCGATGAGCAACCCGGCTTTCGGACAACTCTTATTCGGCACACCGCTCAGCTATGTGATTATGTTCGCGCCGCTGGCAATGGTGATGTGGATGAGCTTCCGCATCAATAAAATGTCGCCTGCCAAAGCACGGACATTGTTCTATATCTATGCCGCGATGATGGGGATTTCCTTATCGACTATCCTGATGGTTTTTACCGGGGCAAGTGTGGCACGTGCCTTTTTCATCACCGCAGGGGCGTTTGCCGGCCTGTCCATTTATGGCTATACCACAAAACGTGACCTGACCGCGATGGGCGGATTTCTGATCGTTGGGGTGTTTGGGCTTATCCTTGCCTCTATCGCGAATATTTTTGTCCAGTCTTCGGGGATGGAATTTCTGATCTCTATCGTTGGGGTGCTGTTATTTGCCGGTCTGACCGCTTATGACACGCAAAAGATCAAATCCATCTATTATGCTGGCGATAGTGCCGATGAAGCCGGACGCAAATCCATTTTTGGTGCGCTGACCCTTTATCTGGATTTCATCAATATGTTCCTGTTTATGGTGCAATTGCTGGGGAATCGCGAATAGCGCCCCCCTCGCCTTTGATGACCATATCTAAATAAAGGCCTGTGGCGGTGACGTTATGGGCCTTTTCTTTTTTTTAAAAATTGTGAACGGAAAAGTCACTGGATATGACCGGCAATAAAAAGGGCCAGAATATTGAGGCCTATCTTTTGGAAAAATATGCACAAGGCCAAATCAGCCAGACCGTGTGCGATGCGATAACAGCTTTATGTGATGCGGCAAAAAAAATAGCAGAACTAGCGGCACAAAACGGTATTGGGACGGCCAGTTTGGGCGCGCTTACCGGGGCAGAAAATACCGATGGGGACGAGCAAAAAGCTCTGGATGTGATGGCAGATGAGCTGATTTGTGCTGCCCTTGCGCCAACAGGGATTGCCGCCTATCTCTCTGAAGAGCGCGATGATGCGGTTGTTTTTGCGCATACAAAAGAGCGACTAGTGGTGGCAAGTGACCCGCTGGATGGCTCTTCGAATATCGATACCAATCTGACCATTGGGACAATTTTTTCTATTTATAAGGCAGAAGGCGAGGGCTGGTTGATGCAAGGGCGCGCCCAACAGGCTGCCGGATTTTTTGCCTATGGCCCGCAGACCCTGTTGCTGCTTACCACCGGACAGGGGGTGGCAGGGTTCTGTCTGGATGCGAATGGCCAGTTTATCCAGATGGATTGGCAGCCGCACATCCCGGCCACGACCAGTGAATTTGCCATTAATGCCGCCAATAGCCGATATTGGCCAGCAAAAACAAAAAATTATATTACCCAATTGCTGACAGGCAAAGAGGGGCCAAGGGGGCGCAATTTTAATATGCGCTGGAATGGCTCTCTGGTCGCCGATGCTTTTCGTATTTTTCGGCGCGGCGGGATATTTTTATACCCTCAGGATAGCCGCAAGGGGTATGAAGATGGGCGCTTGCGTCTGGTCTATGAAGCCAATCCTATTGCCCTGTTGATAGAACAGGCAGGCGGGCGTGCCAGTGATGGGACAAAAGCTATTTTAGATATTGTTCCAACCGGCTATCATATGCGTGTGCCCTTTATTTTTGGTTCTGCGGACGAGGTTGACAGCTATCATAGCCAGCAGTAACACAAAAATAGGTTCAGGAAAAAAATGGAATAACGATAAATGGCAGAAATATACCTGCCGGAAAGGGGTAGCAAATCATGTTGGTGACCTTGCGACAGCTTCTGGATCATGCGGCTGAACATGATTATGGTGTTCCCGCTTTTAACATAAATAATATGGAACAGGGTTTGGCCATCCTGACAGCTGCGGACAAGCTGGACGCACCGGTGATTATTCAGGCCAGCCGCGGGGCGCGTAATTATGCCGGCGATTTGATGCTGCAAAATCTGATAAAGGGCCTGGCCGCCATGTTTCCGCATATTCCGATTTGCATGCATCAGGATCACGGCAATTCACAAGCTACCTGTATGACGGCTATTCAATATGGCTTTACCTCTGTGATGATGGATGGCTCGCTTGAAGCGGACGGCAAAACACCTGCCTCTTATGATTATAATATGTCGATTACCAGAGATGTTACGCAGATGGCCCATCATGGCGGGGTGTCGGTCGAGGGCGAGCTTGGGGTGCTTGGCTCGCTGGAAACCGGCATGGGCGATAAAGAAGACGGGCATGGGGCAGAAGGCAAATTATCCGAAGATCAGCTATTAACAGACCCCGATCAGGCGGTGGATTTTGTCCGCGCAACACATGTTGATGCGCTGGCCATTGCGATGGGGACAAGCCATGGCGCCTATAAATTTTCCCGCCAGCCAGATGGCGATATTCTGGCGATGCACGTCATAGAAGCGATTCATAAACGCTTGCCAGACACCCATCTGGTGATGCATGGCTCGTCTTCTGTGCCGCAAGAATTACAGGATATTTTTAATGAATTTGGCGGCGAGATGCCGCAGACCTATGGCGTACCGCTGGCAGAGATTGAACGCGGCATTAAAAATGGCGTGCGCAAGGTCAATATTGATACAGATTGCCGTCTGGCAATGGCCGGGGCTATCCGCAAAGTTACCCAGACACAAAAAACAGAATTTGATTTGCGTAAATTTATGAAGCCGGCGCAAGACGCGATGATGGCGGTGGTTGAAGACAGGTTTGAGCGGTTCGGCACGGCCGGCAATGCGCACAAAATAAGCCCGATTTCATTGGCCGACATGGCCGCCCGCTATGCCGCTGGCAGCCTGGCTCCGAAGATCAATATCTAACGGGCTATCTTTTATCGCTATGTTCTGGAATGGGGGCGGTTAAACCTGCCCTTTTGATCAGGATAGGAAAAGCGGTATGCCCGCTCTGATCCCTAGATGTTTTGAGGTAATCTTTTGCTGTGCCATGTAAAAGCTGCGCGCCATTTCAGATAAATCTGCTTTTTTCAAACGCCACAGGCGCAGGCGAGGTGATGCCCGGGGCCAGGGCGAGAGCGACAGCGACAGAATAGATAAAATTATTGGCGTTCCGGGCGGCTGGCAGGCAGGGCAGGCAGCAAGGGCCCAGTGATCAGCAACGGGTCAAGGCGTTTATTCTGCCAATTGATTCGCCAGTCCAGATGCGGGCCAGTAGAGCGCCCGGTTGAGCCAACACTGCCAATGACCTGGCCACGTGCGACCCTGTCGCCCATTTTCACATCCATATCCAGAAGATGCGAATAGGTGGAGTTCAACCCATAGCCATGATCAATAATGACCGTACCGCCGGTAAAATAAAGATCCTCAGCCATCCTTACCTGTCCGGCCGCCGCCGCATGAACCGCCACCCCTTCCGGCAGGGCGATATCTATCCCGTAATGGGGCTGGCGCGGCTGGCCATTCAAGATACGTTGCGAGCCATAAATCCCGCTGATCCGCCCCCATACCGGCCAGATAAACCCATTTTGCAGGACATCGTCAAAATCGCTTATCTTCGCACGGGCAGCCTTTACATTTTTAATATCCCTTTGAATACGAGCGATAACATCGGCTGGCGGGCTGACCATATTAGTCGGTAAATTATCAATACGCTGAATATCCCATTCTCGTAGTTGCGGGCTAAGGGTAGTGCTGGCTGTCCGGCCATCTTTATCTGTGGCCTGCAATATCTGCGCTGCGGTATCATCGCGGTGAAAGCCGACCGCAAATCGCCCCTCCTTGCTTACCGGCAGGGCTATGCCATCCAGCGTAATCATGGTATCTGGCCGGGTTTGAAAAATCATCAAGCCGCCTTGCATGGCCTGGCCGGATATCAGCTTTATCTCGGCTGCCTGACCGGTTTTATCTGCGGCAAAAACAATAAAAGGGACGCAGATAAATAGCGACAAAATAGCCCATATATGGCGTGCTGTTGAAAATATCCCGGCCATCGCTTGACAACACCCTCAATGCTCTTTTTAACAGGACTAGTATTTATCAGATGCACAGGCTTGTCTATCATCTGTTGGCACAAAATAGCTGCCAGCCTGAAACAGGCAAGCGCGCATGAGAGGCGTAATCGACAGGCAGGTAGCTATGACATCTTCACATGAAAAAATCGTTGTTATCGGGGCAGGGGCAGCCGGATTTACCGCTGCGATTTATGCCGCACGTGCCAATTTAAAACCGCTTGTTATCGCCGGCCTTCAGCCAGGCGGCCAATTGACCATCACAACAGATGTCGAAAACTATCCGGGCTTTGCTGAAGTGGTACAAGGGCCATGGCTGATGCAGCAAATGCAGGCGCAGGCCGAAAATGTAGGCGCGCGGGTGATGTATGATCTGGTCACCGGACTGGATGCCAGCAAGCGCCCCTTTGAGATCACGTGCGATGGCGGGGCGACCATCACGGCCGATGCGGTTATTCTGGCCACCGGGGCAAGTGCGCGCTGGCTGGGGCTGGAGTCTGAAACGATATTTAACGGGCGCGGCGTCTCGGCCTGTGCCACCTGTGACGGGTTTTTCTATCGGGAGCGCGATGTGGCGGTGGTTGGCGGCGGCAATACAGCTGTAGAAGAAGCGCTCTATCTGGCCAATATCTGTAAGTCTGTCACCCTGATCCATCGCCGCGATAGCTTGCGTGCGGAACAGATTATGCAGGAACGTTTGCTAAACCATCCAAAAATCACCGTGAAATGGAACCGCACGCTAGAAGAAATTATCGGCGATAATAGCGGGGTAACCGGGGCAAAGTTAGCTGCCACCAATGGCGAGGCAGATGAAGAGATCGCCGTACATGGCGTCTTTATTGCCATTGGCCATGACCCCGCAACGTCTGCTTTTGCCGGGGCGGTAGCGCTGGATGCAGAGGGCTATATCGAGGTGGAGACAGGCACTACCCTCACCTCAACCAAGGGGGTGTTTGCCGCAGGTGATTGCGTGGATAAAATCTATCGCCAGGCCGTCACGGCTGCCGGTATGGGCTGTATGGCCGCGCTGGATGCGGAACGCTGGCTGGCAGCACAGGAATAGATCTATTCTGCCGGGGCGGGACTAGCCTCTGTTTTTGGCTCGTCAATCATATAATTAATGACAAAGGCAAACACGCCCGAAGCGATGACAATCCACCACATCACATCATAACTGCCCAGCATATCATAGATGCGCCCGCCCAGCCATGCCCCGATAAAAGAGCCGACCTGATGCGATAAAAATGCAATCCCATAAAGCATGGATAAAAAGGCAGGGCCAAAAAACACCACAATCAGCCCGCTTGTTAACGGGACAGTCCCCAGCCATAACAGCCCCATAATACAGCCAAATGAAATGGCCGTTAGCGGCGTCGGGGGCAAGGCGATAAATAATATCATAAAAATCGAACGCCCCAGATAAAACCAGGCCAGCAGCTTTTTCTTGGACATAAAACTGCCTAGCCAGCCAGCCGCAAAAGAGCCGATAATATTAAACAGACCAACCACGGCCAGAGACCAGCTGGCCACCTCGGCCGACAGACCCGCATCGCGCAGATAGGTCGGCAGGTGTGTGCCAATAAAGACAATCTGTATCCCGCAGACAAAAAAGCCGGTGGTGAGCAAAATATAATCGCGGCTGCCAAGCGCCGTAGTAAGCGCATCTTTTGCACTCAGCCTGGCAAGGTCTGCGGTTGTGGCGCCCGGCCTGTCTTCTTTGAAATGCAGAACCAGACAGGCTGCCAGCATCGAGGCCGCTACCCCGGATAACAGGATAAGCGCCATCTGCCAGCCAAAGCCATTTATGAAAAATTGTGTTACCGGCAAAACCGCAAATTGCCCGAAGGAGCCAATACTGACAACCAGACCCAGCGCCAGCGATCTTTTTTCCGCAGACGTCGCACGCGCAACCGCCCCAAGGGCAATGGACATCCCGGCACTGCCCAGACCGACTCCAACCATTATCTGACCAAAAAACAGGCCTTCGGGCGAGATATAGGCGCCCATCGAAAACAGGCCGATTGCGTAAAATATTGCCCCTGTCGCCGCCACTTTTGCGGCACCAAATTTATCCGCCATCGCCCCTGCCAGAGGCGAGACAAGCCCCCAGACAAGATTTTGCATGGCCATTGCCAGCGAAAATACTTCGCGTCCGGTACCCATCGTTTCGCTTACCGGCAACAAAAACAGGCCAAAGGACTGGCGCACACCAAGAGTGATGATCACCAGAAAGGCAGAGGCCAGCAAAACGAGATACCAGCGCGAGGTAAAAGAAGAGGTCATGGCGCGCATTCCTGAACAGTCAGAGATAGATCTGAACCTAGTTTAGTTCTGCGTGCTTGTCTATTTGCTTTATAAATCAGGGCATATCAGGGCATATCAGGCTTTGCCATGCCGCCTTTTTCCGGGCCTGTTTCTCTGCGCCTGTTTCTGGCGGGCCTGTTTCTGGCGGGCAAATTATCCTTATATGAAGCTGCTTATTCCGTGGCAAATACCTTTACTTCCTTTGCCTGCGGGCCTTTGCCTTCATCGGTGACATGCAACAAAATTTCCTGACCTTCGGTTAAATGATGGATGCCGCAATTGCGAAGTGTCCTTAGATGGACAAATACATCTCTTTCATTCTCGCCAATATCAACAAAACCATAGCCCTTATAGGCGTTAAAGAATTTCACAATTCCTTTCACCTCATGAGCCTGTATTTCTGTATCGGTGGATACCGAAAGCGGTTTTGCCCGCTCTACAGCCAGAATTTCCCGGATAACCGGGCCGCATTCATTTTCTGTCAGATATACAGATAGCTGATCGCCAGGATAGACCGTTTCCAGCCCGAATCGGCTTAATGCCGAATGATGTAAAAATATCTCATCCTTATCAAAGCGAACAAAGCCGTATCCTCTACGCTCGTTATACCAAATCACTACACCGTCATATTTTTTCTCGTCTTCTTCCGTCATCTCGCCCTCTGAACCTAACACCTGATAGTATCTGGTTGTGGTGAGCAACGGGCTTAAGGCTCATTTATTACAGGTATATCTTGATTATTAAACAACCAATAGATAATAATGTTCTCATTAATCTTTTTGCGCAAGTTTTGCCTATAAAGTTTGGGTAATCTTGCATGATCGGATCATAAGAAAAAGGGTAAGATACCATAAAACGGCAAGGGAAAACGTCAAAATGTTACAATTTTTCAATAGGATATATTTTTTGCGTCGATATTTAATAGCTGTGCCATTTTTACTATTGGCTACCAGCTTTATTCCTGTCTTTGCCCAGATTGATTCGCGTCTTACCGCAGAAGGCTGGCAGGAATTTACCTTTGAGGACAAACAGCAAAATCGCTTTAAACGGGTAGGCACAGATATTATCGAAATAGAAACAGATAGCTCTGTTTCGATTGCCTATCTGCCTTTTGAGGCGAAAAATCTGGATTTGCGCAAGACCCCGTATCTGGCCTTTGAATGGCAACATGAAGGGCAAATTGTCGATACAGATGTGTCCAAAAAGGGCGGGGATGACCGAATATTGGCGATTTATCTGGCCTTTCCCTATCAGCCGGAACACGCCTCTTTTAAAGAAAAATTATTGCGCCCGTTGGTGGTGGCCTCAAAAGGGCGGGATGCTCCTGGCCGGCTGTTGACCTATCTCTGGGCAGGCGCGCCGGAAGTGGGGCAATGGTTTGAAAATCCCTATACTGGCAAGGCCGGCTATATGCAGGTTATTCAGGGGGCAAAAGATGGCAGTAACCGCGGCGATACCTGGCGCGGGCACAAGGTTAATATAGTGCGTGATTTTGAAGAAAAATTCGGCCATTTTCCGCCTACCCCTGCCTATGTGGCTATCGGGGTGGATAGTGATGATACTGGCACCAAAGCCATTACACGGGTGCGCGGGCTGGGCTTTGTAAAATAGCCCTCTTCTCGCGGTTTTTTTAAGCAGATAAAATGCCCCCCAATTCGCCGCGTGCCAGCTCTATCGCTGCTATCATGGCCTGTTCGGCCTGTTTGGCTGTTTTGGCATCCTGAACGGCCGAATTATGGGTAATGGCGCGTGAGGCATTGACCAGCCCGCCTGTCCGATGACCCATGCGATGGCGGATAAGGCCGGCACAGGCCTCTTTTGCGCTTGCCCCTTGTGTGCCATAGCCCGGAATTAAAAAAGGCGCGGTGGGCAGCAGGGCGCGTAATTTTTTCGCCTCTTCAGGGCCTGTTGCCCCGGCCACAATGCCAATATCGGAAAGGCCGGATACCGGATCGGTAGCTGCCTCTATATAGGGGGAAAGGCAGCGCGCAATATGGGCATAAAGGGGCATATCTGGCGTATTCTTGCCGGAAATAAGCTGCTGCTGGATATCGGCAGAGCCTTTGTTGCTGGTGCGTACCAGAACAAATACCCCGCTCGCTGTTTCAGCGGCTCGGGTAAAAAAAGGCTCAAGGCTGTCCATGCCCAGATAGGGATTGATGGTCAGCGCATCCGAGGCAAAGGCAGCCTCAGCGCCCAGCCAGCCAGCAGCATAGGCACGTGCCGTCGAGCCGATGTCCCCGCGTTTGGCATCCATAATAACCAGCAAACCGGCTTGGCGGGCGGTGCGCCCCAGATCTGCCAATATTTCCATGCCGCCTGGCCCATAGGCTTCAAATAATGCTGCTTGCGGCTTTATGGCAGGCACTCTGCCGATAGCCGCGGCCAGCACGGTTTTTGAAAAATCACGCAAATGTGCCAGCGCTTGCCCGCTGGCCAGATTTTGCCCGGCCCCGCCAAAGACCGGCGGCATAATATCGCGATGCGGGTCAATGCCCACGCATAAAACCGTGCCGGTCTGTACTATGGCATCATTCAGGCGTGTGGCAAAAGACGGGCGCGACATCTGTCTAGCGCAGTCCCAACGCTTCGCGGTAGGTGTCCAGCAAGGTTTCCTGTTCGGCCAGCACTTCTTCATCCATGGCCCGAATACGGATGATCTGCCGCATGGTTTTCGGATCAAAGCCACTGGCTTTGGCTTCGGAAAAAATATCCTTGATATCACTCATCAGGGCTTTTTTCTCTTCTTCCAGCCGTTCAATCCGCTCGATATACTGGCGCAATTGATCTGCCCCTTTGGTTGGTGTGACATCCATGCCGGTTATCTCCTTATATCCAGTATCTGTCTGTTATTCCGCCTGACAGGCCGGTTTTATTTATGTTTATGTGTTTTATCAAAGGCAGCCCTCTGGGCATCGGTTGCTTCGGTTTGATAGCGTTCGCGCCATTCAGAATACGGCATTCCATAGACATAGGCACGCGCATCTTCTTTGGATATGTCCATGCCCTTTTCCTGTGCGGCATCCTGAACCCATCCGGAAAGACAGTTTCGGCAAAAGCCGGCCAATGTCATCAGGTCAATATTCTGCACATCTGTTCGGGTTTGAAAATGGTCGCGCAAACGGCGAAAGGCAGCAGCTTGCAGCTCTGTCTCTGTTTTTTCATCCAGCGTATCAAAGGCAGACATTTTTTTGACCTATCTGTTGGTATCGATAATTGGTTCTGTTTTCCTACAGACAGTAAAGGAAGGCAAGTAGTGTTCGTTAAAAAGACAGCTTCTTTTATATAAAAAAGAAATTGAAAAAACTTTGCCTCGCCTAACATTTAATGATAGTTTATGGTTGTTTTTGGACGGTTAGGATATTTTTCAGATGAGCGATCCTATCGCAGACAGCGCGGCAAAATTTGAGCGCATTCGCAAAGCCCACCAAAACGAGGTGGCAGAAGATTATGTGGAAATGATAGCCGAGCTTATCGAGGACACAGGCGAAGCTCGTGCGGTCGATTTAGCCCAGCGTTTCGGGGTGACCGCGCCAACGGTTAATGCCACTATCCAGAGATTGCAAAAGGACGGGCTGGTAAATTCGCGCCCCTATCGGTCGATTTTCCTGACAGAATCTGGCCAGGAGCTGGCCGAAGAGTGTAAAAAACGCCATCAGATCGTCCGGAATTTTCTGATCTCTATTGGCGTCGATGAAGAAACAGCCGAGCAGGATGCAGAAGGCGTTGAACATCATGTAAGCGCGCAGACCCTGAACTGTTTCAAGGCCTATTTGCAGAAATAATCCCCCGAAATAATCAGCCATAAAATATTGGGGCTATCGTGCCAGCCAGAAGCTGAGATGGCGGCTACGTCTCTGGCTAATCTGTGTAGAAAGACGGGCGATGGGTGCCTGCCAGTCAGCCGCTATGGCGGGCGGGTTATCGCCTTCTATAATCGCCAGCCAGGGGCGGGCAATAGTATCATCCAGCGGATAGCTTCGCTGATAATGATTGCCATTCCCGGCTGTCTTTGTGGCACGGGGCAGGGCGATATAATAGCCCTTTCCGGCTAAATGCCAATGCAGCAGGGCAGCACTTGCCCGGCTATAGGCAATAAGGGTTTTAGCATTATTCTGCGCGGCAAGCCTGTCTGCGGTCACCGCCATTTCTTCCCAGCCCCGCAAGCGGCGAAGCGGATCTGATTGCGGCGTCAAAGGGCCAAAACTGCCTATTGCCAACACCGCCCCTAATATCGCTGTCAGGACAAGGTTTATCGCCATGGCCGGCAGGATAAGGCGCACGGGCAATTGTCTGGCAAGGCGGCCGCCGCCGCAAGCCAGCAATAACACCATTGCCGGATAGCTGGCCGCTGCCCAGTTTGCATTGGCTTCACTTAAAAAGGCTTGCAGGCAGATAACTGCCAGCACTGGCCAGATAAAGGCGTGCAAGCCGCCTATAAGGCCGGTGCGCATCTGGCGGTAAAAAGGCAGCAGCAGCAGCAGCAGGAAGGTCACCGGCCCTGCCACGCCAAATTGTGCGCCCAAAAATCCGAAAAGAGAGGCAAGCGAATAGCTTTGTTTTTCCAGATTGGCATTTTCGCCCAAATGATGAAAGGTTACAAATTCATGGAAAATATTCCATAGCCAGGTCGGGGAAGAGGCGATAAGAACCGTCAGGCAAAAAACAAAAAATCCCTTTATGTATGGCTGGCTTCGCGTGGCCGCTATCAGCAAAAATATCAGCAAACAGGGGATAAAATACAGCCCGGCATATTTGGCAAGGCTGGCCAGCCCAATGGCAATGCCGGCACTGGCCATATAGGCCAGATACCCTGTTCTGGCCGTGTGGGCGGCAAGAATAAAATACAAGCCTGCCGTCCAGAGGGGCAGCATTACACTATCGGTAGAGATAACAAAACTGCCCAAACCGACCGCTGGCAGGCTGAGCCATAAAATCGCGGCACACCGCCCGGCCATGGCCTCGCCAATCCTGTTGCCGGTTTGCCATAATATCAGGCTGGTCAATAGATGTAATAATGGGCCAGATGCACGCAAGCTAAACTCGGATTGTCCAAATAGCAGATGAATACCGCCCAGCAGCCAGGCAATCAGGGGCGGCTTGGAATAATAGCCCAATTGCAGATCCTGTCCCCATAGCCAATATTGGGCTTCATCCACCCCTGGCCCCAGGGGCGAGGCGGCAATAACCCAAAGCCGTGCTGCGGTTATCAGTAATAACAGCCCCAATACAGAATAGGGGCGAGCTAAACGCGCAAAAAAAAGCGATAGATAATCTGTTTTAACAACGTTTGGGCGCATGGGCTCGCTCAAGGGTTCTTTTTTATGTCATCTGTGCTTTGCAATGATAAAGCTGAAAAAAGCGATGCGGGTCTTTTTTCAGGGTTTTATCCTGAATACAAATATGTCTGTTGAAGTAATGGCATAAAATAGGCCTGTTTTACAACTTGAATGCACCTCTGCCCTGCTCTAGCTTTAGGGCAGATAGATATATCAGGGCGAGGCGTTGTTATGAGCTTGTCCGCCCACATAAAGACCAGGATGAGAAAAGAGCGCTAAAAAATGCAGGATAGCACCGCCAGACAAACAGCAGAGGAAATTGTTGAGGAGTTTTCCTTTTTTGATGATTGGGCCGATCGCTATCAGCATCTTATTGATCAGGGGCGGCGGCTTGCGCCAATGGATGCCGCCCTGCAAACAGAAGAAAACCAGCTAAAGGGCTGTCAGTCTGTTGTCTATTTTTCTTCTGATACAGATAAAGAGGGGCGTGTTCATTTCAGCGCGGCGTCTGATGCAGCGATTGTTCAGGGGCTAATCGCGCTATTATTGCGGGTATATTCTGTGCGCACCCCGCAGGAAATTCTGGCGCTTTCCCCTGATTTTCTGGAAAAAATCGGGCTGGATAAACATCTCTCGCCGACGCGCAAAAATGGCCTTGCCAGTATGGTAGAGGCTATTCGGCGGACAGCCGAGCAAACGCTAAAAGCTGGATAAGGGCGCTTGTTTCCTAGGAAGCAGATGGCGCTTCGGGGGTGCGTTCAGCGCGCGGCGTGCGGCCATATATCTCGCGATAGCATTTGGAAAAATGCGAGGCAGAGACAAAGCCGCAAGCCAGCGCAATCGATAAAATGGACATAGAGGTCTGGCGCAATAAATGGCGGGCGCGTGCCAGCCGCAAATTCAGATAATATCGGGTCGGGGTGGTCTGCAAATATTTGCGGAATAGCCGCTCTAGCTGGCGGGTGGATAAATTGGCCTTTTGTGCCAGCTCGGTCTGGGAATAGGGCTCTTCCAGCCCTTCTTCCATAAAGCTGACCACCGCCAGCAATTTGGGATGCGAGACGCCAAGGCGCGAGCGCAATTCCATTCGCTGTCGATCGCTGGGGTCGCGGATACGGTCATGGATAAATTGCTCGGATACCTGGGCGGCCAGAGAGCTGCCATGTACCTGAGAGATAAGATATAAAATCATATCCAGTGAGGCCGTACCGCCCGAACAGGTGATCCGGGTATCATCAATTTCAAACAGCTCATTGGTGATTTCCAGCAATGGAAATTCTTCGGCCAGCCCATCGATATTTTCCCAATGGATAGTACAACGCCTGTCATCCAGCAGGCCAGCGGCCGCCATCAGATAGGTACCGGTACAAATGGCCCCGACAATGGCGCCATTACGATCCAGCTTGCGAATAACATTCAGCGTGTCTCTGGTGCAGTATTTTTTGATATCCAGACCGGCACAGGCAAAAACAAGGCGGCAGCTTTGCAAGATTTCCGGATCGCCATCGGCGCTGACCACCACGCCATTAGAGGCTGTGGTCGGTTGGCCGCTCGGGCTGGAAATAACCCAGGAAAACAGCTCTTCTCCGGCCATACGGTTGGCCGCACGCAAGGGTTCAATAGCCGAGGCAAATGCCAGCATCGAAAAATTGGGTATCAGCAAAAACCCGACTTTCAGAGGGCCAGCGCTTTTACTGGCCTGTAATAGGCTTTTTATTTTTTCATCCCGCATGCCGGCTATCATGGATGAGAAGCCCTTAAAAATTTCAATACTTCACCAGCTTTACTGCAATTTAGGGTTTAGAACAGCAAAATTTTCATCGATCAGGCGTTTTTTTGTTAATCTTTGTCGCGTAACGCAAATGCGGCCATATCACTTATGGTGCTGAATGAAAATATCGTGACGCGCTATAATTGTCTGAGCAAGTCTCTGGATTTGTTTGGACAAGTCTCTGGCGCGTTGGCACAGATTGTAATATTGGCCATGCCTGTCACAGGAAAAATGGTCAAAACCTTATATGTAAAAAAAGTAGGGGATAAAAGATGAATGATATTGATATTGCCAGAGCGGCCACCGCAAAGCCTATTCAGGAAATTGCCGATGGCCTGTCGATACCTTCCTCTGCTTTAAAACCCTATGGCCATGACAAGGCAAAAATTGACCTTAACTGGCTGCAAAGCCAGCCCGAGCGGAGCGATGCCAAGCTGGTTCTGGTAACCGCGATTAACCCGACCCCGGCCGGGGAAGGTAAAACCACTACAACTGTTGGTTTGGGCGATGGGCTGAATGCTATTGGCAAACAGGCGATGATGTGCCTGAGAGAGCCGTCACTGGGCCCGTGTTTCGGGATGAAGGGCGGGGCAGCGGGCGGCGGCTATGCCCAGGTTATTCCGATGGAAGATATCAATCTGCATTTTACCGGTGATTTTCATGCCATCACTTCGGCTCATAATCTGCTCTCGGCGATGATAGATAATCATATTTATTGGGGCAATGAGGCTGGGATTGATTTAAGGCGAGTGGTCTGGCGGCGGGTACTGGATATGAATGACCGGGCGTTGCGCCATAATATTGTTTCGATGGGCGGGGTGGCGAACGGTTTTCCGCGCGAATCCGGCTTTGATATCACGGTGGCCTCTGAAATTATGGCTATCTTGTGCCTGGCAACCGATATGCAGGATTTGCAAGCCCGGCTGGGGGCTATTATTATTGGCTATCGCCGCGATAAATCTGCGGTCACTTGTGCAGATATCCAGGCAGATGGCGCGATGACGGTGCTGTTAAAAGAAGCGATGCAGCCTAATCTGGTGCAAACCCTTGAACATAATCCGGCCTTTATCCATGGCGGGCCCTTTGCCAATATTGCCCATGGCTGTAATTCGGTTATTGCGACGCAATCAGCGATGAAACTATCGGAATATGTGATTACCGAGGCTGGTTTTGGGGCAGATTTAGGGGCAGAAAAATTCTTTGATATTAAATGTCGTAAAGCTGGCCTGTCACCAAATTGTGTGGTTTTGGTCGCCACTATTCGGGCACTGAAAATGAATGGCGGTGTTGGCAAGGATGAACTGGGCCAGGAAAATGTCGATGCGGTGCGTAAAGGGTCGGTCAATCTGCAACGCCATATTGAAAATATCAAACAATTTGGTGTGCCGGTCGTGGTTGCGATTAACCATTTTATCACCGATAGCGATGCCGAAGTGGCCGAAATTCAAAAGCTGACAAAGGCCGTCGGGGTGAAGGCTATTTTATGCCAGCATTGGGCAGCGGGATCAGAAGGCACAAAAGAGCTGGCACAAGAGGTGGTCGCTGTCTGTGAGGCCAATACTGCCCAGTTTGCCCCGCTCTATAGCGATGCGATGCCATTATTTGAAAAGATTAAAACCATTGCAACCCGCATCTATCGCGCCGATGATGTGGCAGCGGATATGAAAATTCGCAACCAGCTGCGGGAATTTGAAGCGGCCGGATTTGGGCATCTGCCTATCTGTATGGCCAAAACCCAATATTCTTTTTCCACTGATCCGAATTTACGCGGCGCGCCAACAGGCCATATTGTGCCAATACGCGAAGTGCGCCTGTCGGCTGGTGCCGGGTTTATTGTGGTCATTTGCGGGGATATCATGACCATGCCGGGATTGCCGCGCAAACCGGCTGCTGAAAATATCCGGCTGGATAAAACAGGCCAGATTGAAGGGCTGTTCTAGGGCGTTTTTCTGCTTCGCCTCTGGCACGTTTTTCGGGGGTGCAATCAAAACTGGCAGGGGGCGTGGGCTTCTGCTAGTATGCGAGGCATGAACAAGCGTCCTTCTTTGCCAATGGATACCATTACTTCAAGCTCGAACGCAGAAATTAAAAT
>JAURQT010000119.1 GCA_030835985.1 Alphaproteobacteria bacterium | reverse complement strand
CCATTTCCAGCACCAGCCGGGGCGGGTCCGATATAAAGGTCAGTTTTTCCAGCTCTATATCAGGGCCTGTCTGATCTTTTGGCACCAGCGCGGCAAAGCGGGCGATAGCCTGGGCATCGGCACTTGCCCGGCTCTGGCCTGCCGGAATATCGAGGCTGAGTGAACCACCAACCGGAATACAGATATCGGCGCAGACAAGGGCATTTACCTCAGCTGCCAGAACCAGGGGCTGGCCAGCATTATGTCCGCGCACATAAACAGGAAAAATAACTTCCCGGCCATAGCCATAAGTATCCAGTCCAAACAGGGAAAAACGGCTGGGAACAGGAAAATCCATCTCTAATGTGTGCAGGCTACTGGTATTTTCATCCGCAAGGGATAATTCCGGCGGTAACCCCGCATCGCCCGGACTGCGCCAATAGATTTTCCACCCCTCGCTTAAGCGCACTTTCAGGCCAAGCGGCAAATCTGTCCTGTCCCCGGTTGCCGTGATAGCCGATATCAGCTTCATATCCACCTCGGGCGTTTTTACCCCCTCACTGCGGTTTTGTGCATACACGCTGGCCGCAGCAAAAAACAGCATTATCGACAGGGCATAAAAGATGGCTTTTGCCATGTACCAGCCTGTTTGTGACAGATTGTGCAAGATGGATTTCCTGACCTGTTTTGTTTGATAGGGCTGTTATGGTGTAGCCCAGTTCATAAAAAACTGCATCAAAATAGCGGCAAAATAGGGGCAAAGATTGGCAAATCAGCCTGTCCAGCCTATCATTAAGGCGGGCGTTTGTTAATCGGTGTATACTGATACAGCCTGCACAGATGCGGCGGATGTTAAAAACAAACCTTTTTTTCAAAAGGAGTATTTCATGGCGATCCAATCGGTTGATTATACAAAAACACTGGCAGGACAATTGCTGGTCGCCACCCCGCAAATGACCGACCCCCGCTTTCAGAGGCGCGCCATTTTCATCTGTCAGCATGATGAAAGCGCTGCTATGGGCTTTATCATTAACCAGCCAAGTGAAGAGATTACCATTTCCACTATTAGCGACCAGCTGGATATTGACCAGCCCCGCTTTGAGCCGGATGCCCCTGTCTATATTGGCGGGCCGCTTGAACCGCAACGCGGCTATATCCTGCATACCGATGACCAGATGATGCCCAATTCAGTGCCGGTACGCGATAATATTTGCCTGTCCATGCATGTGGATATGATAACCGAAATCTCGCGCGGGCTAGGCCCTTTGCACGCAAAAATCCTGCTTGGCTATGCCGGCTGGTCCGCAGGCCAGCTGGAACAGGAAATGAAGCAGAGTATGTGGTTTCATCTGCCCGCAACCGAAGAAATGCTGTTTAATACAGAAGATGCCCTGATTTGGAATAAAAGCTTTCTGGCTATGGGGATAAATGCCGGATCGCTCTCGCCGCAAAGCGGCTCTGCCTGAGGCTGGCTTGGCTCAGGCAACCATTTTTTGCATATCATCAATAGATATCCGGCTATCTGCCGACCCGACAATTGACAGGGACGGGGCTGGCCCCGAGGCTATCATCTGTGCCAGCTCTGCTACATCATCGCGGCTGACCTTATCGATAGCGGCCAGCATTTCTTTTGCATCAAACACGCGCCCGAACAAGGCCAGATGACGTGCTGTCATATCCATCATCGAGGAAACCGAATCCCGCCGCATAAGCAAGCCGGCACGCAATTGCTGCTTGGCCCGGTCTATTTCTTCTTGTGCCAGATCTCTCTGACAGGCTTTAAAGGCTGCAAGGGATACCTCCAGCATCTCATCTATCGTTTTATCCGATGTCCCGGCATAAACCCCGAACATACCGGTATCGGTAAACATCTGGGCAAAGGAAAAAATAGAATAGCACAATCCGCGCTCTTCCCTGACCTGCTGGAACAGGCGTGAAGACATACCCCCGCCATACAGATTGGATAATACCATCAAAGGATAGCGCCATTCAGAGCCGGCATCCGGCGCCTCAAATCCAAAGACGGTATGGCATTGTTCCAAATCGCGGCTGGCTATATGGCGCGTGGATAAAAATTGAGGGGCGGTGCGAATAGGGCTGGTTGCCTGTTGCAACCCGTCAAAATAACAGCTTGCCAGTGCCGATATCCGGGCATGGTCAATTGGCCCTGCTGCACAGATAACCATCTGATCTGCCCCGTAATGGCGCTGCATAAAGCCGGCCAGAGCCGGGGCGGTAAAAGACGATACGCTTTCGTTCGTGCCCAAGATGGAATTGCCCAGCGTATGCTGGCCATAACAGCTTCGCGAAAAACATTCGAAAACATAATCATCCGGGGCATCGATACTCTGGCCGATTTCCTGAATAATCACGCCGCGCTCGCGCTCAATCTCTTCGGCTGGCAAGGTCGAATGCAACAGGATATCGCTTAAAATATCAAACCCCATCTCCAGATATTCTGGCAGCAGATGGATATAATAGGCGGTTTCCTCTCTGGCAGTATGGGCATTGATAAAGCCCCCAACATCCTCAACATCCTTGGCAATGGAAAGGGCGGTTCGGCTTTTTGTTCCTTTAAAGGCCATATGTTCCAGAAAATGGGCAATGCCGATTTCATCGCCCCGCTCATCACGCGCACCGGCCTTTACCCACACCCCCAGCGAAACAGAATGAGAGGCCGGCATCGCAACCGATGCGATGGTCAGCCCATTAGCCATCCGGCTTGTCTGAATAACCGCCATTATCCGCGCTGCCGTTCCAGCAATAATTGCTGAATGGCGGCCATATCATTTTTAGCCGTCAGCATTTGTTCTTCACGCTCCATTAAATCGGATAATGCCTCTGGCAATGCGGGGTGCTGGCCGCTGGCATGATAAACCGCATCCGGAAATTTGGCCGGATGGGCACAGGCAAGGCTGATGATAGGGGTGTCTGTCTCTATTAGCTGCGTGCTGCGGGCATGGCGGGCAGCGGCCAGCCCCACCGCACTATGCGGGTCAATTAAATATCCCTCATCGCGGTAGCATCGCTTGATCTCCTCGCTTGTCCCCTCATCATCCAGACAAAAGCCGGAAAAATCCTGCAAGGCGGTCTGAAGCACATTTTCAGCAACCGTAAACTGGCCTGTCCGGGCAAATTCCTGCATATAGCTGGCTGTCTTTTGCCCATCCCTTTCCAGCAATTCAAATAATAGCCGCTCAAAATTGGAGGATACCTGAATATCCATTGACGGGCTGAGAGAGGGATGCACATCGCGCCGCTGCATTTTGCCATCCATAAAAAACCGGGTCAGAATATCATTGCGGTTGGAAGAGACGATAAAACGCTGAACGGGCAAGCCCATCTGCATCGCCACCCAGCCGGCAAAAACATTGCCAAAATTGCCGGTTGGCACACAAAAGGCCACAGGCTTGTCCGGCGCACCAAGCGCCAGCGCAGAGGTAAAATAATAGACAATCTGTGGCATCAGACGTGCCCAGTTAATCGAGTTTACCGCAGATAGCCCCACCTTGTCGCGGAAAGGCCCGTCATTAAAACAGGCCTTTACCAGCGCCTGGCAATCATCAAAATCGCCTTCTACGGCAATGGCATGTACCCCTGCATCGCGAACAGAGGTCATTTGTTTTTGCTGGACAGGCGATACGCGCCCCTTTGGAAACAGAATAAATACATCGAGAGCTTGCCGCCCGCGAAAGGCTTCCAGTGCGGCCGAGCCTGTATCCCCGCTGGTCGCGCCCAGGATAACCGCATGGCGGTTCTGGCGACCAAGGGCGCTATCAAACGCCCGGGACAGAAATTGCATCGCATAATCTTTAAAAGCGATGGTAGGGCCATAAAACAGCTCCAGAAGATGAATATCCTCCTGCATAGCCTTTAATGGGGCAATGTCGGGGTGGGTGAAGCCGCGATAGGCAGAACCGGCCATTTGTGTGATCTGTTCTTGCGATAGCTCGCCTTCGGTAAAGCGCGACATAATCAGACCGGCAATTTCAATATAGCTTTTGCCGCGCATCGCGCTTATTTCGGCTTTGCTAAAGGCTGGCCATTCAACCGGCAGATATAAACCGCCATCACGGGCCAATCCATTTAGCAAGGCTTCTTCAAAGCTCAACGGGCCATCCTGGCCTCTGGTACTGATATATTTCATCTCTAATTTGCCCTACCCTTTTGCCTGGCCTTTACGAAAGCCCAGCCGCCCTGCATTTACATGAAAGGCGATATATACCCCAATTAAAGAAAGGGCGATACCAAACCATGTCAGCGCGTAATTTAAATGGGTATTGCGCATTTCGATATTCATGGTTGCCGCGATAGGCAGGGTAAGCACCTCTCCCTGCCGGATCTGGTCGGCATAATAGGTTGTGACCGCATTTTCAAGGCCCAGATGGTCTGCCAGCTGCCCTGGATTTAGGGTGAACCAGAAGCCCCTATCCGGCTCATTTTCCGGCACAAAATATCCTTTTTTCTGGGGCAGGCGCAGCACCGCGCGAACAGATTGCTCTTTATCCTCTACCGAAAAAGGCCGCTTTTCCGGTTCGCGATAGGCCTCAGATACCCAGCCCCGATTGATAAACAGGATGGTGCCATTTTCTGTCACAAACGGGGTGACCACATGAAAACCGGCATTGCCCTCATAGGTACGTCCGGTTAAGAACCGTTCCTTGTCATGTAAAAACCGCCCCGCCAGCGCCAGATTATGAAACTCCAATTCAGTTAAATCGGCATCTATGGCAGGGGGCAGGATAGCTTGTGCGCTCGCCCGTTCATTGAAATTATTAATCAGCGCAGTTTTCCAGGCCAGACGGTCAAGTTGCCAGAAACCAAGTGCCAGCAACACCAGCAACGCTGGAAGGCTAAAAAATGTCAGCCACAAAAAGGGTCTAAAATACATGGCGATTAACCTTGAAAAGCTGGAAACAAACGCAGGCTATAATGCCGCAGAATAAGAAAATCGGCCTGCAACTGCAAGGGCTGAGGCCGATTTAGTTATGTTCATATAATTAGGGCATTTGCCCCTTTTATCAACCGCCCCACCAGTAAACAGCGACAAACAGGAACAGCCAGACAACATCGACAAAATGCCAGTACCAGGCAGCAGCCTCAAAGCCGAAATGCTGATCCTTGGTGAAATGCCCTTTCAGACCGCGAATTAAACACACCAGCAGAAATAATGTCCCCACCAAAACATGAAAACCGTGAAAGCCTGTCGCCATATAAAATACAGAAGGATAAATCCCGTCTGTAAAGCCAAAGGGCGCATGACTATATTCCAGTGCCTGAAGACCCGTGAACAGCGCACCCAGCAGCACGGTCAGAACCAGACCCGTGATGAAATCACGGCGGTTATCCTGAACCAGCGCATGATGCGACCAGGTCACGGTACACCCGCTAAGCAGCAGAACAAGTGTGTTGATCAAGGGCAGATCAAACGGGTTAAAGGTTTCAATGCCTTCGGGTGGCCATACCCCGCCTGCGGGATAAAAAGAGCGGTCGAAAAATGCCCAGAAGAACGCAACAAAGAACATCACTTCTGATGCGATAAACAGCATCATGCCATAGCGCATACCCACCTGAACAATCGGGGTGTGATGCCCCTGATATTCAGCTTCGCGCACCACGTCACGCCACCACATAAACATGGTCAGCAAAACCAGGCCCAGGCCGATAGCCAGCACATGCTCGCCATAGGCACGCTCATGCATAAACATCACCCCGCCAATTGCGGTGATAAACGCCGCAGCCGAGCCAACCGCTGGCCATGGGCTGGGTTCAACCAGATGATAAGGATGTTGATGTGATCCACTCATGTTCTTCTCCTCAAGAAAAAGCCTGTCCCCTCCGACTGGCAGATCAAATTAAACCTGTAAGAACATTTTATGTTCTTGCCTCAAAAAAAGTGTAGGACAGGACAATTTCGTCCACATCCATTGTATTTGTATCTGTACCGATTTCGCTATCCACAAAAAACGATACAGGCATATCCATTGATTCGCCCGGTTGCAATGTCTGTTCGGTAAAACAGAAACATTCAATTTTCATAAAATAGGGCCCCGCCTTTTGCGGCGTTACATTAAAGGTTGCTGTGCCTGTTGACGGCGCAGAGCCGGTATTGGTCGCGCGGTACATAATGGTTGTCTGCTCGCCTGGTTGCAGGCTGACAGGCGCGCTTACCGGCACAAATTCCCAATGTAATTTCGGGCTAACATTGGCATCAAACCGCACCGCAACTGGCGGCAGGTCTGTCGCAATATGGGTTGGCAGCGTTTCTGCTACCTGGGTTGTACCGCCAAAGCCGGTTACCTGGCAAAACAGCCGGTATAGCGGCACAGAGGCAAAAGAAAGCCCGACCATACCTGCTACTACCAGCGCCACGATCAGCAAGGTGCGCTGATTGCGGCCAGCTCTGGCATTATGATGAAATTTGTCAGAGGTAATCTCTGTCATCTTCCGCGCTAACCTTCCATCCGTAAAATTGTAACCAGATAAATCAGCACGCAAAACCCGAAAATAAGGCCAAGCACCCAGAAATTGCGCTTGCGCCGCATCTGTTGCATTTCCTTGCCTGTTTTTGGCTGTATTTGCGTCATCTGCTAATTACCCGGTTAGACCGCCTGCCCCAAACACAAGCGAGGCCATTAGCCTGTCTGCGATAAGGGCTGCGAATAAAATAAACAAATAAAAAATCGAAAATTTAAACAGCTTCCACGCTGCCTGATCGCTTGGCTTTTTAAACAGAGAATAGGAAAGCCAAACAAAAATTCCGCCCATCACCGCTGCCACCACCAGATAGAAAAGGCTGGCCATAGACAGTGCATAGGGCACCAGGCCAGTGGGCGCAAGGATAAGCGCATATATCAGGATTTGCTTGCGGGTTTCTTTTGGCCCTGCAACCACTGGCAACATCGGTATATTGGCTTGCTTGTAATCGTCATTTTTGACCAGCGCCAGCGCCCAGAAATGAGGCGGTGTCCAGATAAAAATCAGCGCAAACAGGGCGATGGATTCTATTGAAATACTGCCCGTGACAGCTGCCCATCCCACCATCGGCGGCAAGGCCCCTGCAGCCCCGCCAATAACAATATTTTGCGCCGTGCTACGCTTTAGCCAGACAGTGTAAATCACGGCATAGAAAAAGATCGTAAAGGCCAGCAAGCCCGCTGCCAGTAAATTACTGCTCAGGCTGAGAAGCAATACCGACAAAATAGAGATAACTATCCCCAGTGACAGGGCTTCGGCAGGCACAACCTGGCCAGCTGGAATAGGCCGGCCGCGTGTACGGGTCATGATCGCGTCAATATCACGGTCATACCATTGATTTATCGCACCTGACGCGCCGGCTCCCGCGGCAATCGCAAACAGCGCAATCGCCGCCAGAACAGGATGCATCTGACCTGGTGCCAGGAACATACCGGCAAAACCGGTAAAAATAACCAGGCTCATAACACGCGGCTTCATCAACTGGAAAAACGCGCCGACTGTTGCAGGATTATCTGCAACAGCCAGTGGTTGTTCGGCCTGTATGATTTGCTGTGTCATAATAACGGCAATCCTGTTCGCTGTCTGATACCCGCCCTATTTCACCTTCGGCAACGCATCAAAGGTGTGGTATGGCGGCGGTGAAGATACCTGCCATTCAAGGGTTGTTGCCCCTTCACCCCATGGGTTGTCGGCTGCTTTTCTGCGGCTGATAAAGGCTTCGGCAATCAGCACAAGGAAGATCAATGTGCCAAAGGCGCTGATATAAGAGCCGATAGAGGCCACATAGTTCCAGCCGGCAAAGGCATCCGGATAGTCGATATAACGACGCGGCATACCGGCCAGACCCAAAAAGTGCATTGGGAAAAAGGTCAAATTCACGCCGATAAAGGTAATCCAGAAATGCATCTTGGCCATACCTTCGTGATATTCAAAGCCGGTCATCTTGGAGAACCAGTAATAAAAACCGGCAAACAGACCAAATACCGCCCCCAGAGAAAGCACATAATGGAAGTGGGCAATCACATAATAGGTATTATGCAACACCACATCCATACCGGCATTGGCCAATACCACCCCGGTTACACCGCCAACGGTGAACAAAAAGATAAAACCAATGGCCCATAACATCGGGGTTTTAAAGGTCATGGAACCGCCCCACATAGTGGCAATCCATGAGAAGATTTTCACCCCTGTTGGCACGGCAATCACCATCGTTGCGGCGGTGAAATAGGCACGTGTATCCACATCCAGACCGACGGTATACATATGGTGCGCCCACACAATAAAGCCAACAAAACCAATGGCCACCATGGCATAGGCCATGCCCAGATAGCCAAAAATAGGCTTGCGGGAAAAAGTCGAGATAATATGGCTGACAATGCCAAAGGCTGGCAATATCATAATATAAACTTCCGGGTGACCAAAAAACCAGAACAGATGCAGGAACAAAATCGGGTCACCGCCCCCTTCAGGGATAAAGAAGGTTGTGCCGAAATTTCTGTCTGTTAGCAGCATGGTAATCGCCCCTGCCAATACAGGAACAGCCAGCAACAGCAAGAAAGCGGTTATCAGCATCGCCCATGCAAATAAGGGCATTTTATGCAAGGTCATGCCCGGTGTGCGCATATTAAAGATGGTGGTGATAAAGTTCGCCGCCCCCAAAATAGAAGACACACCTGCCAAATGCAGAGATAAAATGGCCAAATCCATCGACATACCCGGCGTACCGGCTGTGCTGGACATTGGCGGATAAATCGTCCAGCCAACCCCTGCCCCGCCATCCATCACGGCTGAGAGCAGCAGCAGTATGAAGGAAGGTGGCAACAGCCAGAAAGAAATATTATTCATGCGCGGAAAGGCCATATCCGGCGCACCGATCATAATCGGCACAAACCAGTTACCAAATCCGCCGATCAGGCCTGGCATCACCACAAAGAACACCATGATCAAACCATGGGCAGTGGTAAATACATTCCATACATGACCATCTGCCATATACTGAACGCCTGGCTCCATCAGCTCCATACGCATAAAAATTGAAAAACCACCGCCGATTAATGCGGCCAGAATCGAGAAGATGATATACATCGTCCCGATATCTTTATGGTTTGTTGAATACAGCCAACGGCGTACAAACCCGGTAGGGTTAGCCTGACCGGCATCTGCTGCGTGTGTCTGGGCACTCATTTTTTATCTCCCTGCTCTCTGTCAATAAAACTAGTTAGCCGAAGCCAGTAGCGTTGAGGTTGGCAAGATTTCTGCAGAAGCAAATTCTTCTTTGGCCTTTACCAGCCAGTTTGCATAATCTTCCCTGTTCAGCGCTTTGATAACAATAGGCATATAGGCGTGATTAACGCCGCAAATCTGGTTACATTGCCCGTAATAGGTGTGCGTTCCTTCGGGCACATCAATCCAGGCCTCGTTGATGCGGCCAGCAATGGAATAAATCTGTACCGCAAGTGATGGCACAAAAAACGAATGCATCACATCATTGCCTGTCACCAGCAATTTAATGCGCGTACCGGCAGGCACAACCATCGGGTTATCCACGCTCAACAGACGAATTTGGCCTTCTTGCAAATCTTCTTCGGCAACCAGATAGCTATCAAAGGCAATAGCTTCATCTGGATATTCGTAATTCCAGTACCATTGATTACCGGTTACCTTTATCACCATTTCGGTGTCTTTGGTTTTGTCCATATAATACAGAAGCTGGAAAGACGGCACCGCGATTACCACCAGAATCAGTACCGGCACAACTGTCCACAAGATTTCAATAATGGTGTTATGCGACGTCCTGGACGGGTTTGGATTGGCCGATGCCCGAAAGCGCACACATACATAAATCAGCAATCCCAGCACAAAAAGCGAGATAACCGTGATAATCACCAACAGCATATTGTGCAGGCTTGTCGCTCTTTCCGCGATAGAGCCGGCTGGTTCCTGAAGACCCAGCTGCCATGGCTGCGGTTCAGCGCCAAAAGCAGTACTGACACCTAAAACACCAAAAGCCATCATAACCGTCATGGCGGCAGATAGAAGGCTGCGCAAATTCATCTTTTTTCCCCCTTCAACGTAAGGATCCGTTGACCAGTTTAACTCGACACTACCACGCTCAGGATTTTAAAGGGCTGTTAGGGCGAGTTGATCACATGATATTACTCCCCCCCTTCTAGCGGTTTTTTTCGCACATGAAAACCCACTGCGACGGCCTGTCGCGCATTTTTTTGCACCGTGCAAAGCAATTTGCCAAATCGCCATTTTGACGCGCCTGTTTTTGCCGCTACCCCTTGAAAGAAACAGGTAAACCAACCATAATTAACAGACAGGTTTATACAGCGCTTTTCTATTGGAAAATCGCCAAAATTAAAAAGGTAAATCCCATGACCCTTATCGACCAGACAGATGCGCTGTTTTTTGACAAAACAGGCCTCGATAAAGAAAACACCTTCTCGATTGTTGCAGAATGCCTCTCAGGAGCAGATGACGGGGATTTATTTCTGGAAATGCGGCATTCGGAAATGCTGGCCTTTGATGATGGCCGGCTAAAGACCGCGACCTATGACCAGAGCGCAGGGTTTGGCTTGCGCGCAATCGCTGGCGAGGCAGATGCCTTTGCCCATGCAGGCGAGCTGTCCGAGGGCGCCCTTCGCCGGGCAGCTGAAACCGTATCCTCGGTGGCGTCCGGCCATGCTGGCCAACTTGCCCTGCCACCGGAAGCCGGCCATAACAAGCCGCTCTATAGCGATTTAAATCCGCTGGCACAGACCCCCTTTGCTGACAAGGTAGCGCTATTGCAAAAAATCGATAGCTATGCCCGCGCCGCAGACCCGCGTGTGCGCCAGGTGAGTGCCAGCATTGCCGGCTCCTGGCAAGCGGTACAAATCATTCGCCCCGATTATACCAGCTATGCCGATATTCGCCCGCTTGTGCGGCTGAATGTGGCCATTGTGGTCGAACAAAATGGCCGCATGGAAACCGGCTCCAGCGGAACAGGCGGTCGGTTTATGTTTGCCCGCTATCTGGACGATGCGCTCTGGCAGAAAGAAGTACAGGAAGCCTTGCGGATTGCCTTATTGAACCTTGTATCGGTCTCTGCCCCGGCAGGCGAGATGGAAATCGTGCTGGGCGCAGGCTGGCCGGGGGTGATGCTGCATGAAGCGGTAGGACATGGTCTGGAAGGGGATTTTAACCGCAAGGGCACTTCGGTTTTTTCCGGCCGCATAGGCGAGCAGGTCGCCGCCAAAGGGGTGAGCGTTGTGGATGATGGCACCATGACAGACAGGCGCGGCTCTATCACCATTGATGATGAAGGCACATCTTCTGCCCGTAATGTCCTGATAGAGGACGGCATCTTGAAAGGCTATATGCAGGACAGGCAGAATGCCCGCCTGATGGGGGTCGCGGCTACGGGCAACGGGCGGCGCGAATCCTATGCCCATCTGCCTATGCCGCGGATGACCAATACCTTTATGGAAAATGGCGAATATGACCCGCAAGAGATTGTCTCTTCCATGAAGAAAGGCCTCTATGCGGTGAATTTTGGCGGTGGTCAGGTCGATATCACCTCTGGTAAATTTGTGTTTTCTGCCTCGGAAGCCTATCTGGTGGAAAATGGCAGGATTGGCGCACCTGTCAAAGGGGCCACCCTTATTGGCAGCGGGCCGGATGCCATGTCTAAAATCACCATGATCGGCAATGATATGGCCCTGGACAGGGGCGTTGGCACTTGCGGCAAGGCAGGTCAGTCCGTCCCTGTCGGGGTCGGCCAGCCAACCTTGAAAATGGGCGGTATCACGGTTGGCGGAACAGAAGCTGCCTAAACCATCCGGCCAGCTCTATATCAGGGTTTTGCGGGCGCAATGCGGCGGATTTTTATCTGCCAGACTATCACCAGCAAAACACAGCTTATCACGCAACCAAACCCGAAAGATAGCTGGCCTGTACCGGCCTGATAAAGCGGACCTGCAATGGTCAGGCCAATCACTTGCCCCATAGAGCCAAACCCTTGCACCAGCCCCAATGTCCCGCCCATCTGATCAGCGCGCGCTACATAAGACGAAGCCGCCGACAAGGTAGGGTTTGTCAGGGCAAAACCAATACAGACCAGGCTGGTGGATACCATAACAGCAACAAATATCATCGCGCT
>JAURQT010000118.1 GCA_030835985.1 Alphaproteobacteria bacterium | reverse complement strand
CGATGGTTACCGCTGCGCTTGGCGGGGCGATTGATGTGCCAACTTTGGGCGGCAAGATGACCCGCCTGCAAATTGAAAAAGGCACACAATCGGGGCGGAAATTCAGAATGCGTGGCAAGGGGATGCCTGGATTGCGCGGCGGCAATCATGGCGATCAAATCGTGGAAATTATTGTTGAAACCCCTACCAAGCTCAGCAAAAAACAAATTAATCTGTTACGGGAATTTGATGAAGCCGGGGATGCCAGCCCACAGACAAAAGGCTTTATTGACCGGGTAAAAACGCTCTGGTCGTAACAGTCGCCAAATAGCTATATCAGGAGCGTAAGCCGCATGTCCGAGAAACAAACCCTCCATATCGCCTTGCCTGGTGCAGCGGGTAAAATGGGTCAGATGATCGCCTCTCTGGTCGCAGAGGCCAGGGATATTGATATTCTGGCTGCAAGTGAGCATCCCCAAAGCCGCGCAATTGGCAACACCATCGGTGCGGCCACTATTAGTGCCGATGAAAAAATTCTGGGCATCGGTTCAGGCGGCGTCATTATTGATTTTACCCGCCCCGAAGCCACTATGAAACATATTGAAATCGCTGTTGCATCCGGCACGGCCATGGTGGTCGGCACAACCGGGCTGAGTACAGAACAGGAAGAACAGCTGGAAAAAGCTGCCCGCCAGATACCGATTGTTTATTGTGCAAACACATCTGTTGGCGTCACCCTGCTTGGCCAGATTGTAGAACAGGTGGCCCGCCAGCTGGATGCGGACTGGGATATTGAAATTGTTGAAACCCATCATAATCAAAAGGTGGATGCCCCGTCCGGAACGGCTCTGGCTCTTGGCAAGGCCGCCGCCAAAGGTCGGCAAATTGATCTGGACACACAAAAGGAAAGCGGGCGCGATGGCATAACCGGCGCGCGTAAATCCGGGGCCATCGGTTTTGCAGCTTTACGCGGCGGCGATGTGGCAGGCGAGCATACCGTTACCTTTTTTGGCCAGCAAGAACGTATCGAAATTACCCACCGTGCGAGCAGCCGCATTATCTTTGCACGGGGCGCGCTAACGGCGGCGCGCTTTGCAACCACGCAGAAGCCTGGCTTATATTCTATGGATGATGTACTGGGCGCCTAGCGGTTTTCCGGTTTTCCAGAACGTAATTTCCCCCGGGTATATTTGCCCCGGGCATATTTTTCAGGGCGTAATTTTTTGGGGCGTATCATTTAGCGGTTCAGCCGGGGCGGTATTTTCAAAACGTACCCGCCTTAACGCCTCATTTATCGCTTTTGCCAGAGAGGCTTTTTCCACGGGCGGCATAAAAGTGCCGATTTCCATTTTCTGGCTATGGGCGCGTAAAAACAATCTTGGTTTATGTTCTTCCTCTTTTGTTACCTCTGCATGCACCCATGGGCTTTCAATGGTTTGCTGGCTGTCATGGCCGCGCCAGTTTGTTCGGGTGATCTGTACAAAATGCGGGGTAATTTCCACTGTTTCCACCAATTGTCCTGCCCGGTAATTTACCTTGAACGCAAACCAGACAATCAGGATTTCTGCCCCTAAAAACCCGATAACAGGCCAGGCACCCAAAAGATAAAATCCGGTGGCGATGATACTCATTAGGCTGGCCAGAATTGCCATGAAAATACGAAACCCTTTCAAGGATAAAGACCGATAGGGCCAAAGCATGATGATATAGGTTTCCTTTTTTCTATCGCCGTGCTGGTTAAACCATAACCGGTTATGTTCTGCGCCTGTCTGTGCCGTCATCTCTTATCCTGTCTTTTATGGACGCTGGCAGATAGTGCCTCGCTTCTTGCGTGTTTTACGCTATTATTATTGAGATAAGTTCATTTTTGAACAGGAAAAGGGTAGGTGATATGCCGCGTAAGATGCGTTTATCTGATATCGACAAGGTGTTTGAATGTTTATCCAGACGGGAACCTGACCCGCGCACCGAGCTGCATTTTCAAGACCCCTATACATTGCTGGTTGCGGTCGCGCTTTCTGCCCAGGCCACCGATGTCAGCGTAAACAAGGCAACAGGCCCATTATTTCAGCGTGCCAATACCCCGGAAAAAATGGTCGCGCTGGGGGTTGAGGGGGTAAAATCCTATATTAAAACCATCGGCCTGTTTAATACAAAGGCAGAAAATGTCATCCGGCTATCAAGGATGCTGATAGATAATCATAACAGTATCGTCCCCGAAGATAGAGCTGCCCTCGAAGCCTTGCCGGGGGTGGGCAGAAAAACCGCAAATGTTGTCCTGAATGAAGCCTTTGGCCACCCGACCATAGCAGTTGATACGCATATTTTCCGGGTCGGCAATCGTACCGGCATGGCACCTGGAAAAACGCCTGATGCGGTGGAAAAAGAATTGTTGCGTCGTGTCCCGAGGCGATTTCAAAAAGGCGCGCATCACTGGCTTATTTTACATGGCCGATATATCTGTAAAGCCCGCAAGCCGGAATGTTCAAACTGTGCCATATCAGAATATTGCCTATATAAGGATAAGCAGTTTTAAGGCCGGACGTATGGCTAGAGTTTGCGCTGATAAAGCGCTTCGCGGCAATTTTTTTCATCCAGCGGCTGGCCGATGATACGGTTTCGAATATCCAGGGCAGCGATGCGCTGGACAGGGGGGGTATCCGGGCTCTCCAGATAAAAGAAAAAATCCACCACACATTGGGTTTGGCGATATTGCCAAATCCCCATTTTGCCCTCGATACGCGCAAAATCTGCAGCGCCCAAAAGCACAGCAATATCCTCTATGGGCTTGTCCAGAAACAGGCGCGGATCAATCTCTGTTACCTCTGGCTCTTTTGCTGGCTCGGGTATTTTCGGGGCTTCGGGCGGCGTTTCTGGTATAACAGGCACAATGGTCTGGCTGGCCACTTCGCGCGTCTCCACAGGGGTTTCTTTTATAGCGCTATCGCTCTTAATCTCTGGTATTTGTTCGCGAATTTGGACAGGCGGTGCGGCGGCGACCTGTTCAGATGGCGGGGATAGTACCGGGCCGTTCACCATAACAGGCTGACAGCCCGCCAACGCGAAAATAAATGGCAGAAAAAGAGATAATCTTGTATCTCGGAAAGTTGAGTTTGGCGAAAATTTCACAGGCAGGTAACGCTTTTTATAATTTCAGGACGGCATAACAATCAGGGCTAGTCTATCGTGATTACATCTGGCAACAAGAAAAAAATGAGCCTGACAGATTACGCCTTTGCATCAAACGCATACCCCATAGAGCGCACCGTTCGAATAACATCCGGCCCGCCGGTGCTGTTTATCGCTTTGCGCAATCTTCGGATATGCACATCAACCGTGCGCATTTCGACATAGACATTATCGCCCCAGACGCTGTCTAGCAGCTGATCACGGGAATAGACCCGGCCCTGATTGCGCATAAAATGTTCCAGCAATTTGAATTCAGTTGGCCCCAGATGAATAGATATACCGCCTCTCAGAACCCGCTTTGTTTGCAAATCCAGCTCAATATCCCCGCCGGTAAGTTTGGCATCATATCCGCGTGAATGGCGGCGTAATATGGCTCTGACCCGGGCTATCAGCTCTGCCGGGCTGAAAGGTTTGGTGACATAATCATCTGCCCCGCCATCCAGGCCGCGTAGCCTGTCCCCTTCTTCGCCTCTGGCGGTCAGCATCATCACCGGGATCTCTCTGGTATCTGTTCGGTTTCTGAGCTGGCGCAACACTTCTATGCCGGATAAAAGCGGCAACATCCAGTCCAGCAATATTAAATCAGGCTTATGTTCAATGGCCAGCCATAGCCCGTCTTCACCATTTTCGCAAACCACCACCTCATAACCGGCTTGCTGCAAATTATACTCCAGCAGGGTTTGAATATCCTGCTCATCTTCAATTACTAGAATTTTTTGCTTCATAAATTATGTCACTAAACCAGAAATATGACTGTTTTATGACAGGGGCAAATAGACGCAAAAAACCGACCCTACGCCCATTTCCGAAGTGATTTTCAGATGCCCCTGATGATGGCTAATGATATGTTTGACAATGGCCAGCCCCAGCCCGGTGCCGCCTTTGGTGCGCGATCTGTCCTTATCTACCCGGTAAAATCGCTCGGTCAGGCGGGGCAGATGCATTTTATCAATACCCTCGCCTGTATCGCGCACTTCCAAACAACAAAAGCGCATTTTCGGGGCAGCGGGATATTTTATCTCCGGCGTAAGGGTGATAGATACCTCGCCATCTGGCCGGCCATAGCGGATACCATTTTCTATCAGATTTTGAACCATTTGCACCAGCTCATCCTGACTGCCCCTGATAATCAGCGGGGCTTCCGGCGGCTGAAATTTCAGGGCAATTTTTGCTTTTTTGGCCTGGTTTTGCAGGCTGGTTATCACACGGTTGCAAATCATGCCCAGGTCACATTCATCTTGCGGGGTCTGGTGTTCGGTTTGCTCGATGCGTGCCAGTGACAGCTGATCGGTGGCCAGCCGAAAAATACGCTCTGCCTGCTGATGCAAGATAGCCAGAAATTTTTCTCTTGTCTGTTTTTCTGCCCCTGCTGGCCCTTGCAATGTTTCAATAAATCCCAGGATAGAGGTTAGGGGCGTACGCAGCTCATGGCTGACATTGGCAACAAAATCAGACCGCATTTTTTCCGCCTCTGTGGCCAGTGTCCGGTCAATAAAGGTGATGGCGGTTCGGCTCTGTTCATCGGCAGAAAAATTTGAAATCAAAACCGCAAAATGCCGCTTTATCGAAAAGCCGGTGGAGAGCTGTGCTTCATTTGTTGAAACATATCCCTGATTTACCTGCTGTACGGCTTCCAGAACCATATTATTGCGGATGATAAAGGCGATAGGTTTACCAATATCGATATGCCCGAACAAATCTTTTGCCTGCTGGTTAAACTCGCTCACCTGTCCATGATCATTTAAAATAATCAGGGGCAAGGGCAGATTGTATAAAATTTCATGCCGATACTGGCTGTCTGTCATCAAGTTGCGTGCCGCTATAGAGGCTTGCTGCTCGGCACTTGAAACAGTCCAGATCAGTTCGGTTAATTCTGTATCGTCAAATTCGGTGGCGCGCAGACCCTGTTCTCTGGAGGGGGTGAAATTGGCCGGATTATCAGCGCCGGCCTTGGCACGAAAATAATTTTTTAAAGAACCTATTGCGCGCCCTTCGCGGCGCAACAGAAAAAAGCTCACCCCCACCCCTGCGGCTATTACCAATAGCGCATCTATCAGATAAATGCGCTCAAAAACAAGCAGCAAAATGACCGCTATTAGCACCCCGGACAAAAGCCGTAAAATCCGGTGTCCCAGGCTGATTAGATAAGATGGCTCTGCTGACATGGCAAATATTTTTCCAGGATTATTTTGCCGCTTTTATCCCACAGGGCAGATATTCAGCCCGCCCCCCTTTTACAGGGATTCCCCACACCCCCCTTTTATAGGGATTCATAGGCTGCCAATGCAGCGGCATTTACCAGATCATTTACCGTCGCGCTCATCGGAATAATCTGGAAGGGATGTTCTGCGTTCAAAATCATCGGCCCTATCACTGTACCGCCGCCCAGCTGTTGCATCAGATTAAAGGATATATTGGCAGAATGCAGACCAGGCATAACCAGAATATTGGCCGCAGCGGTCAGGCGGGAAAACGGATAGCTGCTTTGCATCAGATCAAAATCCAGCGCAATATCAGCTGTCATCTCGCCTTCATATTCAAAATCTACCTTGCGGTTATCCAGTACTGTTACCGCATCGCGCGCAGCTTGGGTAATATCGCTGGCAGGCCGTCCAAAGCTGGAAAAGGATAAAAAGGCCACACGCGGTGTATGCCCCATTAGGCGGGCTTTTTCAGCAATTGCCTCGGCAATATCGGCCATCTGCTCGCCCGTTGGGCGTTCATGGATAGAGGTATCGCCAATAAAGACTGTCCGGCCTTTGGATATCAGCATCGAGGTAGCGGCAAAATCCTTGCCTTTGGCCGGGCCGATAACACGGGTAACATGCTCAAAACTGGCTTTAAAAGAGCGTGTCATGCCGGTAACCAGCGCATCGGCATGGCCATGGGCGACCATACAGGCGGCAAAAACATTGCGATCCAGATGCACCATGCGCTGGCAATCACGTTGCAAAATGCCCTTGCGCTGTAATTTTTTATACAGATAGTCGATATATTCCTTATTGTGATCGGAAATTTTGGCATTGATGATTTCAAAATCGATGCTGCCTTCCAGACCCATTTCCTCGATACGCTGTTTGATACGTGCTTCACGCCCCAGCAAAATTGGCTGGCCATAGCCGGCATTGCGAAAGGCTATCGCCCCGCGAATAGAGACCTCTTCCTCGCCTTCGGTAAAGACCACCCGCTTTTGTTCCGGTGTGATGCGGGCAAATACATCTTGTAAAAATGATGCGGTGGGATCCAGCCTGGCAGAGAGATTTCGCTTATAGGCCTCGATATCTTCGATAGGTTTGCGCGCCACCCCGGTTTGCATGGCCGCCTCAGCTACCGCAGAAGATACAGCCGATATCAGGCGCGGATCAAACGGGGCAGGAATAATATATTCTGTACCATAGCGCAGCTGCTCTCCTGAATAGGCGTGATTAACCTCATCCGGGACATCTTCGCGGGCCAGCATGGCTATCGCATTGGCAGCGGCAATTTTCATTTCCTCATTAATCGCGGACGCGCGAACATCCAGCGCGCCACGGAAAATATACGGAAAGCCCAGAACATTATTTACCTGATTAGGAAAATCCGACCGACCGGTGGCGATAATGGCATCCGGGCGGGCTTTTTTGGCTTCATCGGGCATAATTTCCGGATCGGGATTGGCCATGGCAAAAACAATTGGCTTATCGGCCATGGTTTTCAGCATTTCCGGGGTCATTGCCTTGGCAACAGACAGGCCTAAAAACACATCTGCCCCCTTGATGGCATCGGTCAGGTTGCGGGCATCTGTTTTCACCGCATGCGCAGATTTCCACTGATTCATGCCGCTTTCGCGCCCCTGATAAATTACCCCTTCGCGGTCGCATAAAATCACATTTTCATGTTTTACGCCCATTGCCTTTATTAATTCCACACACGCAATAGAGGCTGCCCCTGCCCCGTTGGAAACCACTTTGATATCCTCGATATTCCGCTTGGTAAGGTGCAAGGCATTGATAAGGCCGGCAGCGGCAATAATAGCGGTGCCATGCTGGTCATCATGGAAAACCGGAATATCCATCACCTCGCGCAAGCGTTGTTCGATAATAAAACATTCCGGCGAGCGGATATCTTCCAGATTAATACCGCCAAAAGATGGCCCAAGCAGGCTGACTGCATCGACAAATCTGTCAACATCTTCGGTGTCCAGCTCCAGATCCACCCCGTCAATATCGGCAAATTTCTTGAACAGAACCGCCTTGCCTTCCATGACCGGCTTTGAGGCCATCGCCCCGATATTGCCCAGCCCCAGAACCGCTGTCCCGTTCGAGATAACAGCCACAAGATTGCCCTTGGCGGTATAATCATAGGCGGTGTTGGGGTCGGCTTCGATAGCCAGGCACGGCTCTGCGACACCCGGCGAATAAGCCAGCGAGAGATCGCGCTGAGTGGTCAATGGCTTGGTTGGCGTAATCTCCAGTTTGCCAGGCCGGCCTTCCGAATGAAATTGCAGCGCTTCTTTTTTCAATGATTTTTTCATGGGATATTTCTACTTTTTTTCATAAAGATGTATAAAGAAGATTCTAACTAACCTGGCACCCGGCCGATATAAACCAATTTAATCGAAACTCTGGAAGTTTGAAACAGAATAAAGCCCAAAATTCGCAAAAGCTCACACCGATGATGGCACAATATTTGGCTGTCAAACAGCAATATGAAGATATACTGCTTTTCTATCGGATGGGTGATTTTTATGAAATGTTTTTGCACGATGCGGAAATAGCGTCTGAAGCGCTGGGTATTGCCCTGACCCATCGCGGTGAAATTGAGGGCAAAAAAGTGCAAATGTGCGGTGTGCCGGTGCATGCCGCCGATAGCTATCTGGCAAAATTAATCAAGATGGGGCACCGGGTTGCGGTTTGCGAGCAATCAGAAACGCCGGAGGCATTCAAAAAAAGAGGGGGCAAGGGCCCGCTGCCACGCGATGTGGTGCGGGTAATCACACCTGGCACCTTGCAAGAAGATGGCTTGCTGGATGCGTTTCAAAATAATTATCTGGCAGCCGTTGGACGGGTTTCCGAAAAGCTGGCCATCGCCTGGGCAGATATGTCCACTGGCAGTTTCCAGGTTCAGGAATGCGCCCGCCCCGATATTGAGGCCATGTTAACACAGCTGAATGTAGCAGAATTTGTCTATCCCGAAGATATCGCCGACATAGTGGCAGGGCTGGGGATTTCGGATAGGGGAACATCGCTGGGGGCGGCGGCGTTTAATCAGCGTAAAGCAGAAGCAGCGCTTTGTGCGCAATATCAGCTGGCCAGTTTGCAAGGGCTGGGGCAATTCAGCCCGCCCATGCTGTCTGCTGCGGGCGGCTTGCTGGCCTATTTGCGCCAGACGCAGCTAGAGGCGATGCCCTATCTTAAGCCCTTATCAGCAGAATGGCCGGATGCCTTTATGGTAATAGATGCCGCAACCCGAAAATCGCTGGAACTGACGCGCACGCTGGCAGGCGAGCGCAAGGGCAGCCTGTTATCGGCCATAGATAAAACCAGCACAGCCGGCGGCGCGCGATTATTGCATCGCCGGCTATCCGCGCCGCTAACCGACCGCCAGGCCATAGAAGCCCGGCTGGGGCTGGCCACTTGGTTTACCCAAAACCCCATCATCGCTGCCGAGGCAGAGGAGGTTTTGACAAATATTCCGGATATGGAACGTGCCTTATCCCGGCTGGCCACATCCAGAGGCGGGCCGCGCGATCTGGCCGGTCTTGCACAAGGGCTGTATAAAGCCCGATCTTTGTCGCTTTTATTGAACCGTTCCGGGGCAGCAGAAAGCCATAAGGGCATTCAAAAACTTGCCCAAAACGCACAAGAGCCAACCCCGCTTGCAGAAAAAATTAGCCCCGCCCTCGCAGATGAATTGCCGCTATTGGCCAGAGACGGGCATTTTATTCGGCAAGGCTATGACAGCCAGCTTGATGCGCTGCGCCAAATGCGCGATGAAAGCCGCAGGCTGATAGCTGGTCTGCAAGCCCGGTATGTTGAAACAACCGCTATCGCCTCGCTGAAAATCAAACATAATAATGTGCTGGGCTATCATATTGACGTGCGCGCTGGCCATGCCGAAAAATTAATGGCAGATGACCGCTTTATTCATCGTCAAACCACCGCACAAGCTGTGCGCTTTACCACAACCGAGCTGGCAGAAATGGAACAATCCCTCAGCTCGGCAGCCGATAAAGCCCTGGCATTGGAGTTGCAGTTATTTGATCAGCTGGTTCGCAAAGTGCTGGCCTCTATCGATGGGATACTGGCCAGTGCCGAGGCAATTGCAGCATTGGATGTCGCCTGTTCCACTGCCAAACTGGCAGAGATGTATGATTATTGCTGTCCAAAACTTTGCGCGGATACTTCTTTTACGATTGAGGCGGGTCGCCATCCTGTTGTGGAACAGGCCATTGGCCGGGATACACAGTTCATCGCCAATGATTGCCAGCTATCACAAGAGACGAATTTATGGTTGCTGACCGGGCCAAATATGGCAGGGAAATCCACCTATTTGCGCCAGAATGCACATATGGCGATTTTGGCACAGGCCGGGTTTTATGTGCCGGCCAGACGGGCAGAAATCGGTATTGTCGATAAAATCTTCAGTCGGGTGGGCGCATCAGATGATCTGGCACGCGGGCAATCCACCTTTATGGTCGAAATGGTTGAAACAGCCGCCATTTTGAACCAGTCAACGGAAAAATCGCTGGTGATACTGGATGAAATTGGACGCGGAACCGCCACCTGGGACGGGCTGGCCATTGCCTGGGCCTGTCTGGAATATCTGCACAATCACATTGGCTGCCGTGCCTTATTTGCAACCCATTATCATGAATTAACCGCACTTGAAGGCGAGCTGGAGCGCTTGCGAGCGCACGCGATGCAGGTAAAAGAATGGAAGGGCGAGATTATTTTCCTGCATCAGGTAGCCAGCGGTGCGGCCGATAAATCCTACGGGGTACATGTAGCGCGTCTGGCCGGCTTGCCAAAAACAGTTACCAGAAGAGCGGCTTTTCTGGTTGGCCAGCTTGAAGCAGGCAGCCCGCCAGCCAGCCCCCCCTCTTTGCCCCTGTTTGATATGCCTGAAAATAACCATAATACCGGCTATGATATGGCCGATGAGACAGATCAGGCCCTTGAAGAATTACGACAGAGAATAGAGGCGCTAGAGCCAGATAGCCTGACCCCGAAACAGGCGCTATCTGTTTTGTATGATCTAAAAGCGGTTCTGGCAGAAAAGGAAGATGAGTAAAGATGGGCGCAGATTTTTGGCGATGAAAGAAAATAGCAAAAAAAAGATGCCGGTAAATCTGTGGCAATCCTGGATGTCGCCTCTGCAAACAGCCCGCGCGCGCGATAGGGCGGGCATTTTTTGTCCAATAGATGAAGCTGGCTTGATGCAGCGCCTGAAAGCGCTTGCCGAGCCGGCAAAAAACAAAAATGATGTGCGCGCGGTGATATTGGCAGAAATGAAAACCCAGCTCACCGCCATGCGAAGCCGGCTGGAAAAAAGGCTGATAGCTGAACGTGACGGGGCAGATTATGTGGGCGCGCACGCGCTTGGCATGGATGTGCTTATCCGCAGCGCCCTTAATCTTGCCTGTAGCCATATTTTTAAAAAAGCGCCCGGATTTGGCGTGATGGCGGTGGGCGGATATGGGCGCGGCGAGCTGGCCCCGCATAGCGATATTGACCTGCTGTTTGTGATGCCCGATAGCGGGGCAAAAAAACAGGAACCCATCATCGAGTTTCTGTTATATCTGTTATGGGATATGGGGCTAACAGTTGGCCATGCCAGCCGAACCATCCGTCAAAATCTGGCCGCTGCAGAAGAAGATACCACCATCTGTACCAGCTTGCTGGAAATGCGCCCCATAGGCGGGGATAGCATCGTTACAGACAAGATGATGGCCGCCTTTTCACGATGGCTGAAACGGCAATCTGTTGCCCCTTTTTTGAGCGCCAAGCTAGAAGAGCGTGATGCACGTATTACTCGTACAGGCGGCACACGCTATGCGGTTGAACCAAATGTCAAGGATGGCAAGGGGGGCTTGCGCGACTTGCATACCCTGTTCTGGATGGCCAAATATGCTTACCGCGTTAACAGCGCGGCCGAATTTCTGGAAACCGGTATATTGCGCCAAACCGAAGCCAGGAGCTTTGCTGCTGCCCAGCGTTTTTTATGGACGGTTCGGTGTTTTTTGCATCTGTATCATGGCCGCGAGGATGACCGCCTCAGCTTTGATGCCCAATTGGAAATTGCCCCCAAGATGCGTTTTTCAGACAGGGGCGGTTTGCGCGGGGTAGAGCGATTTATGAAACGCTATTATCTGGCCGCCCGGCATGTTGGCAATCTCACCCGTATTTTTTGTGCTGCACTGGAAACAGATTTTGACAGACGCCCGCGCCTGTCTTTGAAAAAATTCTGGTTGGCAGATGCGGCATCTGATCTGGATATCGCCCCGTTTGTTCTGGAAAAAGGCAGGTTGCATCTGCCTGAAAATATGCGGTTTCGCGATGATCTGGATCAGATTATTCGGCTATTTAATTTTGCCCTTATCCATGAGCTGGATATTCACCCGGGCACCTTGCGCCGACTGACACGTGCGGTTCGGGCCGCCAGAACTGCGCAATTGCAAACTGCCCAAACCCATGAAATTTTTCTGCAAATTATCAGCGGCACAGGCAATCCCGAGCGCGTCTTGCGTCTGATGAATGAATCCGGCTGGCTGGGCATTTATATGCCGGATTTCGGGCGTATTGTGGGGATGATGCAATTTGATATGTATCACAGCTATACCGTGGATGAGCATAGTTTGCGTGCGGTTGGCATTATGCGCGAAATTGAACAGGGCAAGCTGGCCGATGTTGCCCCGCTTGCCAGCCAGCTTATCCATGAAATTTCCTCCAGACGTGCCCTGTTTGTGGCGATTTTCCTGCATGATATTGCCAAGGGCAGGGGCGGCGATCATTCTGTTCTGGGTGCGGAAGTTGCGCGTAATATTGCCCCGATGCTGGGGTTAAATGACGAGGAAACAGAAACGGTTGTCTGGCTTATCCTCACCCATCTTTTGATGAGCAAAACCGCCTTTCGCTATGACCTGAACGATCCGCAAACCATTATTGATTTTGCCGAAGAGGTACAATCGCCTGAAAGGCTGAAATTATTGCTGGTTCTGACCGTTGCCGATATTCAGGCGGTAGGCCCTGATATCTGGAATGGCTGGAAGGCCAGTTTGATGCGCGATCTCTATCATCGCTCCGAGGCGATACTTGGCGGGGCGGCCCCTTCTGAAGTATCCAAAGGGGCGACCATTGATGCGATGAACGAAGCCAGAGCCAGGCTGACACAGTGGGATGATGCACAATTTGACGCTCATGCCCGGCTATTTTACCCTAGCTACTGGACGAATTTTGCGACAGATTCTCATCTCTATCACGCAGAACTGGCAACAAAATTTGACAGCTCTGACCAACAGCTATTGGTTGATTTCAAAGTGGATGAAGATAAAAAATCCACTATTTTGGTCGTGATGGCAGCCGACCATCCTGGCCTGTTTAGCCGGATTGTGGGATCGGTTGCCATGTCGGGCTGCAGTATTGTCAATGCCCGCATCAATACCCGCCATGATGGCACAATTCTGGATCAGTTCCGGATTCAGAATCACAATCGCGGGGCGGTAACCGATCCGGCTACCCAGCAGCGGATCGCCAGCCTGATTGAACAATCTCTGGCAGGCGATATTTCTTTATTTGATAAATTGCGGGAAAAATCGGAACAATTATCGCCGCGCCTCAAGGTGATGACGGTGCCGCCGCGCGTTCTGGTAACCAATGGCCGCAGTAAAACCCATACGGTGATAGAGGTAAATGGGGCAGACAGGCCAGGTCTTTTATACCAGATTACCTATCATCTTTTACAGCTTGGCTTACAGGTAAATTCTGCCACCGTATCGACCTATGGGGAAAAGGCGGTAGATGTTTTCTATGTCAAGGATGTCTATGGGCTGCAAATTGAAAAGCCTGCCACACAAGAAAAAATCAAACAGGATTTACTGTCTATCTTTGAAGAAGATAGCGCGCACAAGGCTGGAATGGAAACATGAGCAGGATGAGCCTGAAACGCGCTTTTGGCCAGATAAGCGGCTTAACGCTTCTTTCGCGAATTCTGGGATTTATTCGTGATATCTGTTTTGCCCATTTTATCGGGGCAGGCAGTGCAGCCGATGCCTTTCTGGTAGCCTTTAAACTGCCTAATCTGTTTCGCCGGCTAACAGCAGAAGGTGCGCTGACCAATGCATTTTTGCCTGTCTATGCGCTTGCAAAAGAAACCAGAGGCCAGCCCGCTGCCCTTATCCTGGCAGCAGAAATACAAACCGCCCTGTTACTGGCATTAGTTGTGATTGTGGTGGGGATGGAAATATTCATGCCAGCGATTATCGCGGTTCTGGCGCCCGGATTTATCGCCACGCCGCAACGATTTGAGGCAGCCATAGATTTAGCCCGCATTACCATGCCCTATTTGCCGATGATCTCGCTGGTCGCGCTATGGGCAGCTGTCTTAAATAGCGCAGATGATTTTATCGCCGGGGCATTTGCACCGGTCATATTAAATCTGTTTTTAATTGGCGGAGCGGTGCTTATTCCGTTTAGCGGCGAGTTATTACAGACCCCTTCCTCGATGCTGGCGGTACCGCTAAGCGGGGCATTGTTGCTGGCAGGTATCTGTCAGATGGCGCTGTTACAGGCCAGATTACATCGCCGGAAACTCTCGTTAAAATGGCGTTTTGGGCGGATGTCTGCTGCGGCACGGGCGATGTGGGCAGGCTTTGTTCCGGCCGCGCTGGGCGCAGGGGCAACCCAGATAAATTTACTGGTGGATTTGGTGCTGGCCTCGCTTCTGGAAGTGGGGGCGATATCCTGGCTCTATTACGCAGACAGGATAGCCCAATTGCCGCTGGGGCTGGTTGGTATTGCGCTGGGGACAGCCTTGTTGCCGCGCCTGTCCCGCATTGAAGCGGCCAGCGATAATGCCCGGCGAAAAAAAGAGTTTGCCAAAGAATTATCAGCAGGCTTTATGCCTGCAGCCTGTCTGGTTCTGCCGGCTACCGCCGCCTTGTTGATGATAGCCGAGCCTATTATTATTGGCCTGTTTCATTCAGGGGCATTTAGCCTGGACGATGGCAAGGCCGCCGCCGCCGCGCTGGTTGCCTATGCTATCGGTCTGCCAGCCTTTGTTGGATTAAAACTGACAGGGGCAGCCCTTTATGCCGTGCAAAAAGCCCGGCTGGTGATGGTAATATCGCTGATTTCGGTTGGCTTGAATATTCTGCTCAGCCTCTATTTGATGCAGATTTTGGGGTATGTGGGGCTGGCGCTTGCAACTGTGCTGGTATCCTGGATGGGCTTTATCTGGCAGCTTGGCTGGCTGGCACGTGCAGGGCGGCTGGATAAAACCGCTCTTCGGGCTATCTTTTTATCGCTATTTTGTGCCGGGATAATGGCGGCTGGTCTATATTTTTGTGCCCCAATTATACAGACAGCGCTTTTGGACAATCGGCTTGTCCTGATAGCGTTGGTTTTCCTTGGCGCGATAGTGTATTTTCTGACCGGCTGGATGACAGGTCTTCTAAGGCTGGTTTTTTTCAGCAGAACATCTTAAATATAGCAAACAACAAAAATGATAAGACAGACTATCTATGGGTTAAATCAGGACTATAGGTTAAATTAGGGCTATGGGCCAGATTAAGGCTATAGATCAGATTAAGGGATGATTTCCATCATGGGCGAGGCAAAAACAGGGCGTATTTTTTCAGGCGTGCAACCAACCGGCAATTTGCATCTGGGCAACTATCTGGGGGCGATTAAAAACTGGATAGCCTTGCAGGATGAGTTTGAATGTATTTATTGTGTGGTGGATTTACATGCCATTACAGTTCCCCAGGAACCTGTCATTTTGCGCCGCGCCATCCGCGAGGTTGCAGCCTGTCTGATTGCCTCTGGCATTAATCCGGAAAAATCCATCCTTTTTAATCAGTCGCGTGTCCCCCAACATGCAGAACTTGCCTGGATATTTAACTGTGTGGCCCGGCTGGGCTGGCTCAACCGCATGACACAGTTTAAAGAAAAAGCTGGCAAGAACCGCGAAAATGCAACGGTGGGGCTTTATGCCTACCCGACCCTGATGGCAGCCGATATTCTGGCCTATAGGGCGACCCATGTGCCAGTGGGCGAGGATCAAAAACAGCATCTGGAACTGACCCGCGATATCGCTGCGGCCTTTAATTCCATGTTTGACAGCGAATTTTTTCCCCTGCCCGAGCCGCAAATTCAAAAGACCGCCGCACGGGTGATGAGCCTGCGCGATGGCAGCTCCAAGATGAGCAAATCCGATATCTCGGACGCAACCCGTATTAACCTGACCGATAGCGCGGATGAAATTGCCCAGAAAATCAAACGGGCAAAGACAGACCCCGAACCATTGCCATCTGAGGCAAAAGGTCTGGAAGGACGGCCGGAGGCCACCAATCTGGTCGGTATTTTTTCCGGGCTTTCCGGGCGACCAGCCGAGGATATATTATCTGAATATGGTGGTCAGGGGTTTGGCGTCTTTAAACCTGTTCTGGCCGAGCTGTGCGTTAGCCAAATCGCACCGATAAGTCTGGAAATGAATAAATTGCTGGAACAACCAGATGAAATTGACAGATTGCTGGAAAAAGGTGCTGCCCAGGCACAGGCCATTGCCGCACCCATTCTGGCAGAGGTAAAACAGCTGGTGGGATTTTCAGGATAAGACCGGATTGCCCCAATTGCTCCCATTGCTCCTGGATTACTTTGGCGATAGCCAGGCTTGATAATTCTTGCCGCTCTTCCCATATCCAGAGGAGTAGTTTATAGTTATTCTAAAGTTTGAGGGCTTGTTGTGCGGCTCACAAACAGGCTGACATCGCGCGCAATACAGGATAATGCTCAATGTTTATTCAAACAGAAGATACCCCTAATCCGGCCACCTTGAAATTCATTCCAGGCGTGGATGTCCTTGCTGGCAGCTCGGCCGAATTCAATAGCCTTGAAGAGGCAAAGCCCTCGCCTCTGGCCAGCCGTTTATTGCGCATAGATGGCGTTGAATCTGTGTTTTTATGTGGCGATTTTGTTTCTATTACCAAGGCTGAAAATATGGAATGGTTTGCTCTGAAGCCTTCTGTGCTGGCAGGGATTATGGAACATTTCGCCTCTGGCCTGCCGGTTATGGACGCCGCCCAAAATACCGATGCAGACGCCAATAATACTGATGATGATGATGAGGTGGTTCAGCAAATCAAACATTTACTGGATACACGGGTGCGCCCGGCTGTGGCGATGGATGGCGGGGATATTACCTTTCATTCCTTTCATGAAGGGGTTGTAACCTTACAGATGCGCGGCGCCTGTCAGGGATGTCCCAGCTCTACGGCAACCCTGAAAATGGGCATTGAAAATATGTTGCGCCATTATATTCCCGAAGTGGTTGAAGTGCGCCCAACCGAAGAATAGGCCGTATAGAACAAATAACGGCCTTCATAGTTGCAAATTAGATGGATGAAGCCCTCCCATGTCTTTGCATAAACCGGTTTCCATGAGACTATCGAACAAGGCAATTGCCGGTTTTATGCTGGTATCCATGGCATTTGGTCTGCTCTTGCCAGCGATGGTTAGCCCGCCCTTTTTCCTGTCCGAAGGGGGTAGCAATAAAGCTCTGCTGGCTGAAATTGCCAAGTTGGAAAGCGAATTACTGCGTTTGCAAGAGCTGAAAAAACAGCAAGGCCTCAGCCTGGCAGAAAAACAGGCGCTTGACCGGCAAATGGAAATTGCCAGCGCCCAGCTCTCAAAAGGCTTGCAGCTATCTGAACAAAAGCATAACGCTTTTTTAAGTGTGCCGACCCGCCGCCCGCCTATTCCGCAAAATATCCGTTATAGTTTGCCAGCAGATGGCCAGGGGGTTGTGCCGCGTATCTTTATTCCGCGTATGCCCAATCTTGCCCCGCTAGAGGTAGCAGAGCGCAAGGAGATTTTTATCAAAATTCTGCTGCCGCTGATTTTGCGGGCGAATGATGAAATTAAAACACAGCAAGAAAACATCACCCGCGCCTATCAAAAGGGTGACAGAGAGGTGCTGGAACAATATGCCGCGCAATATAAGGTTAGCCTGGATAAGACAGAGGCAGAACTTTATGATGCGCTTGTCCTGCGCGTTGCCCCTGTGCCGGTATCGCTGGCTCTGGCGCAGGCTGTGATTGAATCCGGCTGGGGTCAGTCCCGCTTTGCTGCGGTGGGTAATGCGCTGTTCGGGCAATGGGTGTGGAATGATGATATGGGTATAAAGGCCAGACAGGCCAGTGATAGCCGGGCATCTGTACGCGCCTTTCCCGATCTTCAGGCATCTGTGCGCGCCTATATGCTGAATTTGAATTCCTTTTATGCCTATGAAGGATTTCGCCAGAACAGAGCCTTGTATAACCAGAATAAGGCTGAATTTGCCGATATGCTGGCAGAGCTTTCTGTTTATGCCGAAATTGGCGAAAAATACGTCACAAAGCTGAAAACGGTTATCGCCCAGAATGATTTCAGGAAATTTAGCCAGACCAGGCTTGCCCCGCCTATTTTTTAGATAAGGGAGCCGCAAAAAATCAGATTTTTAAAAAATCTAGTTGGTCAGGAATTGCCGCCCGAACCAGCGCCATCTGTTCTGGCCAGCTGGCATGGTGCAATTGATGCGCGAACGCCCTTCTTTCAGGGCATCTGGCAGGCGGATTTCAGCGCGCCGTCCGATGATGGAGACATCTACCTTGCCAAAGCCGCTGGCAAAACAGCGCAGCTGGCCTTCGGGGCGCATATCTTTATCGAGGGTAAAACCATAAAGCGGCGGATTTTCCGCCAGCACCATATCTTCCGGCGTTAAATCGGTAATTTTCAGCGGCAGACCATTTATGGCCAGCTCCAGCCTGTCTGTTGTGCCGTAATCTTCGTTAAAGGCAAAACGTGGCAGCTCAAAAAACCTGTCCTTGCTATGCATGATGCCCGAATTTTGACCAAAAGCAGCAACAAAGCCGGCTTCCTTGACAATCTCTATGACAAAGCTGGAATATTCGCCAAAGGGATAGGCAAATAATTCTGGCCGCATTCCCAGCTCTTTAATGAAATAGTCATTGGAGATTTGAATTTCCTCGCGCACCTTATCCGGGTTTTCACGATACAGATGCGGGTGGGTATGGGATTGCGAGCCGATGGTAACCCCTGCGCTTTGTAATTCGCGCAACATTTCCCAGCTCATATAGCCGCGCCGATTTTTTTCCACCGGCTCGGTCGCTACAAATACGGTGAAGGGTAGTCCCAGCTCTTGCAAGCGTGGCCAGGCTTCTTCATAGACAGATAAATAGGCATCATCGATGGTGATGGCGACTGTCCGGTCTGGCAAACTGCCGCCTGCCTGCAGCGTTGTCACTATTTCAGGCAAGGGCAAAACAGTATAATCGCCATTGGTTAAAAGGGCTAGATGCTCTTCAAATTGCGTTAGCCTTATATTGGTAGAAGGGTATCTGTCCTCGCCAAAGCGGTGATACATAATTACCGTGGCACTATCGCGCATTTCCTCTTGTGCAATGGCCGGGGCAGGGGTGAGCAGAAATATGCTACCAAACAGCCACAATATCATCAGACAAAATGCCTGTTTCAGGGTTATGGTAATAAATTGTTGTATGTGCCTGACCATAAGATATTTATCTTTCATGCAAATAAGGTGCATTGACACCCCCTCCTTGTTGCGAAGAGTAATTTTTTTTGACCTGTGATGCAACAACAGATAGCAATGAGCTGGCCAGCCAGATATTTTGCCAGACAAAATATGTCTTGCTATGCTAATCGCTGGGAATAAAGGTTAAAATGACGCCAGGAGCGCGCAAAAATGGCCGAAAAGGCAGATAGTAAAAACCCTGTAACATCCGCGCCGGTCATTTTGGCGTTGGAGGCAAGTGGCAATGCAGCTTCTGCTGCGGTGCTGATAGATGGCAAGATAGCAGGAATGGCAGAACATAAAGCCCGGCATGGCCATGCAGAAACGCTGATTTCGCTGGCAGAAGAGGCGATAAGTGCCACGGATTGCCCCTTATCGGATATCACCCATATTGCCGCTGGATGCGGGCCCGGCTCCTTTACCGGCTTGCGGGTATGTTTATCGGCTGCAAAGGGATATATGCTGGCAATTGGGGCCAGGCCGATAGGGGTAAGCGGGCTGGCCGCGCTGGCCTATCAGGCACATAAAGAACAAAGTGGAACAGAAAAAATAGCCTATCTTGCCTGCGCCGATAGCCGCAGAAGCAGTGTATTTGCCCAATTTTTTGATGCTGAATGCAGAGCGCAGGGCAATATTGAAGATATGAAAGCTGACCAATTGAAAACAGCTTGCGTCAATGCTCTGAAAAAAGGGGATATTGAAAAGCTGATCCTTTGCGGTCTGGCAGAAGCAGAAGCAGACACAGAAATAGCCCGCCCCGCAGATTTTGGGCCCTTGCCGGAAAGCACGAAAATAGAGTTTGATGCGCATACTTTAAATGCCGCAGATATTGCACATTACGCTTTTGCCGCTCTTGGCGCGCCTGATATCTATCCTGTATCCGGGTTTGAGCCACTTTATATCGCTGCCCCAAAGCTGGGCGGCCAGCGCCCCCCGACAGCTTAACGCCATGACAGATACCGCCTATTCCGTCTGCTATTCAGACAAAATAACTGGCCGGGATGCCCAAATCGGGGCGCTATATTTATCGGTCTATGGGGAAAAAAAACCAACAGAGGCAGAAACCCTCACCCGCTTAATGAAAAGCCCCGCCCTTTACGGGGTAATAGCCCAAAAGGGCGATTTATTCGCCGGTTTTATCTTGCTGCTGGCCAGCCCGGACAGTTCCGATATTCTGGAAATCTGTGTGCACCCTGATATGCGCCGGTTGGGGATTGGCAGGGGATTGCTGGAAGCAGCTCTTTTTCAGGCACGCCAGCGCCGGCAAGACAAAATAATACTGGAAGTGGCAGAAGATAATCTGGCCGCCCAAATCCTTTATCAGCAGGCAGGGTTTAAACAGATTTCCCACCGCCCGAACTATTATCTGCGCGGTACAGCCCAGATAGATGCGCTGGTAATGGAAAAACAGCTTTCCGGTTCATCCAAAACCAGCCCTTGACGGCAGAACAGCCATAAAGGTAAGAGTGGCATCTGCCAGATAAAACGGGGCGAATTTTATTTTGCAAAATGCGCAAAGATAAGGGATGATCAAGGACAGATGAAGAAATTATATATCAAGACCTTTGGCTGTCAGATGAATGTCTATGATTCCGAAAGGATGGCAGATGTTCTTGCGCCTACCGGCTATGTGCAGACAGATGCGCCCGAAGATGCTGATATGGTCATTTTAAACACCTGTCATATTCGGGAAAAAGCGTCTGAAAAAGTATTTTCGGATTTGGGGCGCTTGCGGGTGTTAAAAAAGCGTGCCCAGGAACAGCAAAACCGGCAAATGCTTATCGCGGTTGCAGGCTGTGTGGCACAGGCAGAAGGCGAGGAAATTACCCGCCGCGCCCCGTATGTGGATATGGTGGTTGGCCCGCAAACCTATCACCGTCTGCCAGAGCTGGTCGCCAGAGCAGACCCTTCGGCGCGCAAATCTGTTGTTGATACAGAATTTCCCCAAGAGGTGAAATTTGATTTTCTGCCAGAAGAAGCTGCTCCCAGAGGGCCTGCTGCCTTTTTATCGGTACAGGAAGGCTGTGATAAATTTTGTAGCTTTTGTGTGGTTCCCTATACCAGAGGGGCAGAGTTTTCACGCCCGGCGTCGCAAATTCTGGCCGAAGCCCGTCGGCTGGTCGCCAGCGGCACGCGCGAGATTACCCTGCTTGGCCAAAATGTGAATGCCTGGCATGGCTTGGCCGGCAATAATGGCGGCACCTGGGGGCTGGGGCGGCTATTGCGTGAATTAGCCGAAATTGACGGGCTGGATCGCTTGCGCTACACCACCTCGCACCCTCTGGATATGGATGAAGAATTAATGACCGCCCACCGCGATATTCCTGTCCTGATGCCCTATTTGCATCTGCCGGTTCAGGCGGGCTCTGATAAAATTCTGGCCGCGATGAACCGGCGGCACAAGGCAGATGATTATCGCCGGATTATTGAGCGTTTGCGCGAATTGCGCCCGGATATCGCCCTGTCCGGGGATTTCATTGTCGGATTTCCGGGTGAAAGCGATAAGGATTTTGCCGATACCATCAAGCTTGTTTCGGATATCGGCTATGCCTCTGCCTATTCCTTTAAATAT
>JAURQT010000117.1 GCA_030835985.1 Alphaproteobacteria bacterium | reverse complement strand
TGCCGCCAGCCGCGCGGTTGCCAAAGCCGAGCCGCTTTGTCCGCCGGAAGGGGTGTTTGCCGAATTTTGCGCTCGTTTTGGCCATAATGAGACAGAAGATCAGCTAGAGGCTATCCATGATGTGCTAGGTGATTTGGCTTCCGGCCAGGCAACAGACAGGCTGATTTGCGGCGATGTCGGTTTTGGCAAGACAGAAGTGGCGTTGCGGGCAGCCTTTGTGGCGGCGATGTCGGGCTATCAGGTCGCGCTGGTCACGCCGACTACCTTGCTGGCACGCCAGCATGCAAAATTATTTGAAGAGCGCTTCAGGGGCTTTCCGGTAAAGGTCGCCAGCCTGTCGCGCATGGTGACCCCCAAACAGGCACAAAAGGTCAGAGAGGGCTTGAGCGATGGTTCTGTCCAGATGGTTATCGGCACGCATGCGCTACTGGCCAAATCGATTAATTTTAACCATTTGGGCTTGCTGATCATTGATGAGGAACAAAATTTCGGGGTCGCGCAAAAAGAACGGTTAAAAGAATTGCGCGGGGATGTACATGTCCTGACCCTGTCGGCCACCCCGATACCGCGCACATTGCAATTGGCGCTATCAGGTGTGCGCGATATGTCGCTTATCGCTACCCCGCCTGTGGACAGGCTGGCGGTGCGTACTTTTGTTGGCGGCTGGGATGCGGTTGTTTTGAAAGAAGCCCTGATAAGAGAGCGGTTCAGAGGCGGGCAGAGCTTTGTGGTTTGCCCGCGTATTGCCGATCTTAACCGTGTCTATGACAAGCTGGTCAAGATGGTACCGGATTTAAAGGTTTTCACCGCACATGGCAAAATGCCTGCCGCAGAGCTGGATGAGGTGATGACCGATTTTGGCGAGGGCAAGGCTGATCTGCTGCTATCGACCAATATCATCGAATCCGGCATCGATATTCCAACGGCCAATACCATTATTATCCACCGCGCAGATATGTTTGGCCTGTCCCAGCTTTACCAGCTTCGTGGGCGGGTAGGGCGCAGTAAAGAGCGCGCATATGCCTATCTTACCACTGACCCGGATATTGTCCTGACCGCGCAAGCCAAGCGCCGTCTGGATGTGATGCAAACACTGGACACGCTGGGGGCAGGCTTTTCGCTGGCTTCGTATGATATGGATATCCGGGGCGCAGGAAATTTACTGGGGGATGAGCAATCCGGCCATGTGCGCGAGGTCGGCATAGAGCTGTATCAGGATATGCTGAAACAGGCCGTGGAAATTGCCAAAAAGAGCCGGGATGAAGCCGCAGAAAGCCAGAGCGAGGAACAGGACTGGTCGCCGCAAATCTCGCTGGGGACAAATGTGCTCATACCCGAAGCCTATGTCCCGGATTTATCGGTGCGCTTATCTTTATATCGCCGGATTGGCGCCTTAAAAACAGAAGAAGATATTTTCGATATCAGGGCGGAATGTGCCGACCGCTTTGGTGCGTTGCCGGAAACAATGAACAATTTGCTGGAAATCGTTGAATTAAAACAATTATGCCGCCAGCTTAATATCCAGAAATTTGACGCAGGCGATAAGGGATTTGCGTTAAGTTTCCGCAATAATCGGGTCAGCGATCCAGATGCGCTTATCGGCTGGATAGCCGCGCAAAAGGGCAAAATATTGCTGAAAGCTGATCACCGCCTGGTCATCAAGGGGGAATTGGGGCGGATATCAGAGCGAAGCGGGGCGGCCAAAAACTGGCTGCGTGCCATGACAAAAGCCTTTACACAAGCTGCCTAGAGGGCTGAAATGAGGGCTGAAATGAGCGCTGGTTTTCGCCACAGCTTTTTTATCGGTCAGAGGCAGGGCGCACACACGCATCAATGGCGCTGACCAGAATATCGGGCGGATACGCCCCTGCCACAGAATAGCGACCCGCAAAAATCATTAATGGCACGCCTTCAATGCCGGCCATTCTGCCTTCATCCAGATCTTCTGCCAGCTGGCTTTCTGCCGCTTCATCCTGTGCGGTAAGTTCGCTAAAATCCAGCCCGGCCTTGCTGGCAAGCTCTGCCTGAAGGCCTGTGTCAGCGATATCCAGCCCTTCCAGAAAATAGGCCTGATAAAATGCCTCGGATAGCGGTTCTGCTTTTGTGCCGGCAGCGATAAGCAATTTATGAATAGGGCGCGTGTCCGGGGTTTTTTCAATATCCAGAAAATTGAAATCTATCCCGCTTTCCGCGCCGGCTTGGGAAATACGCGCATAAACAGCCGATGCTGCCGGGCCAAATTTGGCATGCAGATAGGCTTGTCTGTTCATCCCCTGTTGCGGCATGGTGGGATTAAGCAAAAATGTCCGCCAGCGATAGCGCGCCTTTATATGCGGGCGCTGGGCAAAGGCTGCTTCCAGCCTCTTTTTGCCAATATAACACCAGGGGCAGATAATATCTGCAAAGATATCAATATCGATAATTGCGTTCATCCGGTACCATTCTATATCTATATTCAGGATCTATATTCAGGGTTCTTTTTAAAATAGTCTGACATAAATATTGTCAGGGTTTGACTGTTTTTTTAATAAATTTTCAGCGCCATCAGAAAACGGCATGGCATTGGAAAAAAAGGGCATTGGAAAAAAAAGGCATTGGAAAAAAAAGGCATTGGAAAAAAAAGGCATTGGATAAAAAGGCATGGATAGAAAGTTGGTGAAAAAAGCCGAAAAGCTGCGCGATGAATTGCTGGCCAGCGCCCAAACACTTGGCATCACTATTCTCAGCCCGTCAAAAGAAGGGGAAGAGTTGCCCGATATTGGCTTTGCACCCTTTATTCGCCATGCGGGGTGTTTTTATATTTATTCAAGCGATCTTTCCTCGCATATTCGCAGCCTTATCGCCGGACAGCCTGCACAATTTTTCCTGATAGCTGATGAAGGGCGCTCGCCAAATATCTGGGCAAGGGTTCGGATGAAATTTATCGCAGATGTCATGGAGATTGACCGCGATGCCGCCGAATTTCAGACGATTCTGGATGATATTGGCAATGCCCATGGCCCGGTGATGGATCTTATTCGTGAATTTACAGATTTTCATTTATTTAAAATGACCCCGATCAACGGCAGTCTGGTGACAGGGTTTGCCGCTGCCTTTACCATAGAGGGGGCTGATTTCACCATTACCGAACATCTGCGTCAGGGATAGAAATTTTGAAAGAGGATTTGCCTGAGAATTTGCCTGTATTATGGAGCTTTCGGCGCTGTCCCTATGCGATGCGGGCACGCCTGGCGCTTTGCTCGGCCGGGATAGAGGTGGAAGTGCGTGAAATTTTGCTTCGCGCTAAACCATCTGATTTTCTTGACATATCAAAGACACAAACAGTGCCGGTTCTGGTGCTGGCAGATGGCGAGGTTATCGAGGAAAGCCGTGATATTATGTTCTGGGCGCTTAACCGGTCTGGTGACCCGGAAAATTGGCTGGCGCCCTATCATGCGGACAAGGCGGCTACACTGGCCTTTCTTGACCGTCTGGATGGCCCGTTCAAGACAGATTTGGACAGGTATAAATATGCCGCCCGCTTTGCTGCAACAAAACAGGGAATTGCCGAAACGCAAATGACCCATCGCACAAAAGGGGCAGCTTTCCTGTGCGAATTAAACGATATTCTAGCCCAGCAACCCAGCTTGTCGGGGGCAAAGATGGGGCTACTGGATTTTGCCTCTCTGCCCTTTATTCGCCAGTTTCGGCTGGCCGATATGCACTGGTTTGATAGCCAGGATTGGCCGCATTTGCATCCCTGGCTCTCGCATTTTCTGGTCAGTGACAGATTTGCCCGAATTATGGAAAAATATCCGCCCTGGCAGGCAGGACAGCCCGCTTTGCAGCTCTAGCTGGCAGGGGTGGTGCGCATACTGGAAAGGATATAGATACTGAGCGATCCCAGCACAATTGCCCCGCCCATTATCATCCAGATGCCCGGGCGCTCGCCCACGCCCAGCCATACCCAGAAAGAGCCTAAAATCGTTTCCAGAAACATAAACAAGCTGACATTGGCGGCATTGGTATGACGGGTTGCGCTGGTCAGGGCAACAAAGGATATTGGCAAAATAATCAAGCCGCTCACCGATATCATCAGAATATTGCCGGAAATCAGGCTGGGGCCATCTGGTATGCTGACAGCTACCGCTAACCCGACACAGCCGGCCAACAGAGAGCCCAGCCCGTTCATGCCCAGTAAGGGGATATCTTCATTGCCGCGCAATAACACAAAGCTCAACCCCAGCGATGCCGCAGCGGTCAGCCCGCATATTGCCCCGATAAGCGCGGTGCCATCCGGGGCTGCGACAACATTATCGCCGTCCGATACCGCAAGAATAATGCCGCAAAAACAACAAAAAATAGCTATCCAGCTGGCACGACTTAACGCTTCGGATAAAACAATCAGGGAAAATATAGCCGCAAATATGGGCGCACAGGCAATAGTGATCAGCACAATCGCTACCGAAGATTCTGCAATCCCGTAGGTAAAGGAGGTGCCGCCAAGAAGGGTGCATAATACCGCGCCTATGCCTTGCCGACTAAACAGGGCAGCTATTTCAGCGCCTGCTTTTCTGCTGTCTCTGGCCAGCACCAGTCGCAATGCCCATAACAGCAACAACAAACAGCCCATTTCCAGACCGCGCCAGGCCATCATCACCCATACAGGCATCTCGGACAGGCGCATAAACAGCGTGTCGGGCGTTATCATCAATGCGCCAAACAGGGCAAGAAGCAATCCATAGCGGCTGTTTTTCAACTCGGATGTCATGGATAGCTTTATCTCTTTTAAACAGGGCGGTTATTTCGATTTTATCAGGTCACGAAGGGGTGATACTATCCAGAAAGGCCTGGCTTTGCACGGATATTTGCTGTTTTTTCTCTGCCGACATTTTATCAAGGCTTCGATAAATCATCCCCAGCCGGGGATTGCCTCGCAGCTTTTCTTCCTGCCGTCCAAGAAAGTCCCAATATAGATAGCCGAACGGACAGGCACGGTCACCTGTTTTTTCCTTGGGGCTATAGCGGCAGTTCGCACAATAATCAGACATACGGTCAATATAGGCACTGCCCGCCGCATAGGGCTTGCTGGCCAATATGCCGCCATCTGCAAACAATACCATGCCGGTGACATTGGGCAGCTCTACCCATTCATAGGCATCGGCATATACCGATAAATACCAGTCATTCACCGCCGCAGGGGACAGGCCGGCCAAAAGCGAGAAATTGCCGATCACCATCAAACGCTGAATATGGTGGGCATAGGCATATTTTCGGGTTTCGCTGAAACATTGATGCAGGCAATTCATCTCGGTTTGGCAATCCCAGAAAAAATCCGGCAAGGGGCGGTCTGCTTCCAGAAAGTTCATTTCCCTGTATGCTGGCATTTTCAGCCAATACAGGCCGCGCACAAATTCCCGCCATCCCAATATTTGCCGGATAAAGCCTTCCACAGAATGCAAAGGCGCATCGCCCCTGTGATAGGCTGTATGCGCGGCCTCTACCGCTTGTGTAGGGCTTAACAGGCCGCAATTCAGATAAAAGCCGATATGGGAATGAAACATAAAAGGCTCGCCGGTGCGCATCGCATCCTGATAGCTGCCAAAATTCACTAGCCTTTCGGTAATAAATTGCTGCAACACCTCTTCGGCTTGTGCATGGGTAGTCGCAAAGGAAAAAGGGTATAAATCGCCATAATGATCGGCAAATTCTGTCTCGACCAGCTGGCAGACTTCTTTTGTTATCGCATCTGGTGCAAAGCGGGTCGGGGCAGGGACAGGCACGCTTTTATCAGGCGGCTTGCGGTTATCGCTATCATAATTCCACTGCCTGCCTATGGGCGCCCCCCCTTGCATCAGAATATCTGTCTGGCGGCGCAATTCGCGATAGAAAAACTCCATCCGCAATTGTTTGCGCCCCTCTGCCCACTCGGCAAAGGCATCAATAGAGCTGTAAAAACGGTCATCTTCCAGAATATCTACCGAAAAATCTGCCTGCTCGCGCCAATGGGTGATATTTTGCAAGACCCGATATTCAGAAGGGTGGGTGGTAATAATTTTATCCAGCTGGTGGCGGCGCAAAGCGCGTTCTGCCTCGGATGTAAAGCTGTGGGTGTTATCCTTATCGGTCAGTTTTATATAATCGACCTGCCAGCCTGCTGTGCGCAAGGCCTCGGCAAAATGACGCATGGCCGAAAATAAAAAGGCAATTTTCTTTTTATGATGGCGCACATAGCCGGCTTCTTCACGCAATTCTGCCAGCAGGACGATATCGTTTTGTTTATTACCCGCTTTCAGAGCTGGAATATCAAAGCTGAGCTGATCGCCCATTACCAGGATAAGCGCGCTCATTGGCTGGCCTTTGGCATTTGTGCAAAACTATCCAGGGCGCGCTGGCGTGAGGCTTTAACATCAACAATGGGTTCAGGATAATTCTGGCCAAGCCGCAGACCGGCAGCGGCCCGCAGATCAGCTGGTGCCTCCCACGGATTAAACAGATATTTACCCGGCATATCTTTTACTTCCGGCACATAATGGCGGGTATAATGGCCGTCTGCATCAAATTTCTGGCCTTGTGTGACTGGGTTAAAGACACGGAAATAGGGGGCGGCATCTGCCCCGCAACCCGCAATCCATTGCCAGCTGGCACTGTTATTGGCCGGATCGGCATCAAACAGGCAGTCCCAGAACCAGGCCTCGCCATGATGCCAGTGCAATAACAGGTTTTTCACCAGAAATGAGCCAACAATCATCCGCACCCTGTTATGCATATAGCCTGTTTGATACAGCTCTCTCATGCCGGCATCGATAATGGGATAGCCTGTCTGGCCGCGCTGCCATGCCTCCAGATGGCGTGCATTTTCTATCCAGCCGAAATGGGCAAAACGCGGTTGCAATGGTGTGGTTTTTAATGCCGGATTAAAATGCAGCAGGCTGTAGGAAAATTCGCGCCAGCCCAGCTCCGAGCGGAAGATATCAAGCTGTTTATCCTGGCGGTCTCTGTTTTCAGCTGCCTGATACCATGCCTGATGGGCAGAGATTTGCCCGAAACGCAGATAGGGCGACAGGCGCGATACATTGGATTTTGCCGGAAAATTGCGCCCTTCTGCATAATCATTCAGCCCTGTTCTATCCCTGGTATTTGTAAAGGCATCCAGCCTGTCTTTTGCCCCTTTGGCACTGATATCCCATTTTTGGGCGATGGTATTTTCCCACGCGCGGCCGCTTAACAGGCCAAGTGCGTCAAGCGATACCGCCCCTTTTGCTTGTTTGCGCGCATGGTTTAGCACTGGTGTGCCAAGAGGCTGGCGCGGCGGGGCGGCATTTAGACAGCCCCTTCTGTAAAAGGGGGTAAAGACCTTATACGGCGTGCCATCGGGCTTGCTAATCTCTTCTGGCTCCCATAACAGATTGCCGCTAATGATGGCGGTTTTTTTATTCTGGCTGGCCAGAGCGTCGGTGATATGTGCATCGGTGCGAACACCAGAGGCATGATAGCGCCGGGTCATGGTCAGTAAATCTGCGTCCAATTCACCCATTAGCCGAGGCAGTATATCCTCTGGCTTGCCCCTGAAAAACAGCAAATGGCCCTGTAGCTGTGCATCCAAATCTGCCAGAGCGTGATAAATCCATATTTTGGCTGCCCCGCCCGGATGTTCTGCCTCGTCCAGAATATACAGATAAAGGCACGGCCCCTGCTGGCTGGCATGATAAAGGGCAGGGTTATCCATCAGGCGCAGGTCATCACGAAACCAATGCAAAACAGTCATAAAATCAATCCGCTAAAAGGTAAAAAAATAGCCTGTTTGGCCATGCAGACGCCAAACAAGCCTCTCTTACTTGTTTATTCGAAAAAACTGCCCGGGCGGATTGCTGGCATCCGCCGATAGAGCCGGTTTGTTTTCAGCCCGTAAAGGGGCAGGGAGGCAATTTGAATGTCTAGCTATCTGCCGAAAGCCTATCTATTATCGATGCAAGCTTTTGAATACGCGCCTCAAACAGGGCGATATTATCCTGACCGGTTGGCGCACTGCCCCAAACAGGGCCTGGCCAGTTTTCATCATTTTGATGGCGGGCAAGGATATGGAAATGAAACTGGCTAACAATATTTCCCAGCGCGCCAATATTTATTTTATCAGCCTTTTCAATGTCTTTGAAGGCTTCGCTAAATACAGATGCAAGGTGGCTAATAGCATTTTGCTCTTTTATATCCAGCTCATGCCATTCCGTGATGCCATGGCACCGGGGGATCAGTAACAGCAAGAAATAGCGGCTATCTCTTAGCAGTCGGATTTGTATATTGCGCACGCTTGCAACAAACAGGCTGTCTTTTTCCAGTTGCGGGTGTAGTAGAAAGTCAGTCATCGGTTCGGCATTTCCTGATTATCTCTGAATAGGTGTGCTGGGTTTACCTCTTTGAAAATAGCCTGCTGATGACTATTCAGCCATGTAAAAAAATATCTTTACCAAAAAATATCTTTACAGGAATTTTTTTTGGTGTTTTGCTTTTCCTGACTAAAACTTGGTGTTCGTTTTTGTTCTGCCAGGTTTAGGGAGGGAAATAAAACGCGATAGACGTTTTTTAAAAAAACAGGATATCCACAGGGTATATATTATAAAAATCCGCCTTTTCAGGCGGGTTTTTTCTTTTCTTTACCTGATTTTCTGTCACTATTTTACAGGCTCCGGGGTGTTTTTATAAATTATGCCCGAGCTGGTCTGATTGTTTTTTTTTAAAACCCCTTATTGAGAACTGTCATGAATTTTGATCATTTTTTTGCCGCATCCCGTGATAAAACCGTTACCGCCGGACTGGTTGGTGCGGGGCAATTTGGCGCATCGCTTATTAATCAGGCACAGCATATGCCCTTGCTGGATGTGCCTTTTTTATGTGATTTGGATCTGGCTCTTGCCAAAAAGGCTTTTCTGGATGCCGGCGTGGCAGAAGAGGATATATTCATCGCCGAGAGCGCATCAGAGGCCAGACGTGCCATAGAGCAGGGCAAAAAAATTATTACAGAAGATTATCGCCTGATATGTGACTTGCCAGCCGATATCATTGTTGAGGCCACCGGCCAGCCGGAAGCGGCTGCCTCTATTGCCTATCTGGCATTAACCAATGGCTATCATGTCGCGATGGTCACCAAGGAAGCCGATATTGTTGTGGGCCCCTATCTGAGCCGGATTGCCGCGCAAGCCGGACGATTTATCACCCCTGTGGACGGGGATCAGCCCAGCCTGCTTATCGGCTTAATGTCGTGGGCAAAATTGCTGGGGCTGGATATTCTGGCGGCAGGGAAATCCAGTGAATATGATTTCATCTATCACCCGGATAAAGAAGTGGTAAGCTGGCGCGGACATGAAAAACATCTGCCGGGCTTTTCTGATATCTGGGCAATGGGCGGGGATATGCCAGCCTGTCTGGCCGCCCGTGCAGAAATGCTGGCAGGTTTTCCGCAACGCACCGTACCTGATTTATGTGAAATGGGCATTGTGTGTAACCATACAGGGTTATTGCCGGATGCCGAAACCTTTCATGCGCCCCATGCCCGGGTGGGCGAGGTTGCCAATGTTTTTATTCCGCAAGACAGAGGCGGTATCCTGAGCGGCAAGAGCAAGGTTGATGTCTTTAACTGCCTGCGCCGGGCAGATGAGCAGAGCTTTGCCGGCGGGGTCTATGTGGTGGTGGATTGTGTTGGCACAGAAAGCTGGAAAATCCTGGGGGAAAAAGGGATACCGATGAGCCGGGATGGCAAAGCCGGCCTGTTATATAACCCGTCTCATTTGCTGGGGGTAGAAGCGCCTGTTTCCCTGTTATCCACTGTTTTGCTGGGCAAGCCATCTGGTGCAACCGAACTTGCCCATCATGTTGATCTGCATGCCCGAACAACCAGAGCCTGGAAAAAAGGCGAGGTGTTGGCGATTACCGACCATCATCATCATGAGGTAGACGGGCTGGAGCCGCTTTTGCGAAAAGCCACGCTTGCTAATAAGGATGCGCCATTACCCTATTATATGGCAGCTGGCCAGCAGCTGGCCTGTGATGTGCCGGCCGGCAAGCTGATTACACGCGAGATGACCATAGAGCCGTCAAATTCAACCCTGTTCCGTCTGCGCGATGAGATGGATGGCCAGATAGGTTAAAAAAACCGGCAAGGCCTGTCATGAAAATGTCATCAGCCTGTTTTTTACTCTATCCCCGAATATACGGGTTCTTGCATATACGCGACGAGGAAATAGGGCTATCCTAGGATGTCTAACATATAATTTTTTAAAAAGGCGGCAAAGATTTGATTACAACCCAGGCTTTATTATCCCCCAAGGATGACAGGCAGTTTTTCGACCGGGAATTGTCCTGGCTGTCTTTTAATGAGCGGGTTTTGTGGCAGGCCAAATTACCGGCTAATCCGATAGGGGAGAAGCTGCGTTTTATATCTATTTCCGCCTCTAATCTGGATGAATTTTTGATGGTAAGGCTGGCAGGTATGTACCAGCTACAGATGCGTGGCTATCATAGAATGCCGGAAACAGATGACCAGATATCTGTTTTGCTGGAAGCCATTGAAGAAAAAGTATCCTTTTTGCTTTCAGAACAGCAGCAAGCCGAAAAACAGGTTTTAGAAGAGCTGCGTCTTCATGATTGCGAGATATTAGGCCGGCAGGATTTAACTGGCGCGCAATCAAGCTGGCTGGAAAGCTGGTATGAAAAAAATTTACTACCGCTCTTATCGCCCACAACCATTGATCCCCGCCATCCTTTTCCCTTTATTCAAAATAGGGGACAGGGGCTTTTGATCGAAATGGCAAAGGGGACAAAAAAACTGCAAAAAGTGTTGATTTTGCTGCCATCCAATACCCCGCGTTTCATTTTACTGCCGCCAGCAGACAGCGCAAAAGACAGCCTTTCTTTTGTGCGGGCCGAAACAGCTATTATGGCTTTTCTGGATAAAATATATCCAGGCTTTCGTGTTCGCCAGAGCGGGATGTTCCGCCTGTTACGCGATTCAGATGTCGAAATTGATGATGAGGCGACGGACCTCATCAGCCAGTTTGAAAGCGCTTTGCGTAAACGTCGGCGCGGCAATGCGGTTTCCTTGATCGTGTCCAGAGATTTATCAAAAAGCGCACGCAATTTTTTGAAATCCCAGTTTGACCTGACCGATAATCAGGTTTTTATTAGCTCTGGTCTGGTAGGGGCAGGGGATTTTTCAGAAATTATCGACCATCTTCCCGCATCGCTACTCTATGAGAAATACACCCCCCGTTTTCCGCAGCGGATTGTTGATTTTAAAGGGGATTGTTTTGCCGCTATCCGCAATAAGGATATTATCGTCCATCACCCGTATGAAAGTTTTGATGTTGTCGTGCGCTTTCTGGAACAGGCCGCCCGGGATCCGGACGTGCTGGCTATTCGCCAAACCCTGTATCGAACAACGCCGCAATCGCCTATCGCCAAAGCCTTGGTAGAGGCTGCAGAAAACGGAAAAACCGTTATGGCGTTGATAGAGCTGAAAGCGCGTTTTGATGAGGAAAATAATATCCAGCTGGCACGTATGCTGGAGCGGGCAGGCGCACAAGTTGCCTATGGTATTACAGATTTAAAAGTGCATTCCAAACTGACCCATATTACCAGACGGGAAAATGGCGTGCTGTGTTCCTATGTACATTGCGGGACAGGAAATTATCACCCTTTCACCGCAAAGATTTATACCGATTTGTCTTTTTTCACCTGTGATGAGAAAATATGCACCGATATCTGGCAGGTGTTTAATTTTTTAACCAGCTATGTCCCACCCCAAAAGCTGAATAAGCTGGTGATGTCCCCGACCCATATCAAGGAATGGCTGTATGAAGCGATTGATAGCGAAATCAGCAATGCACAACAAGGCCTGCCTGCGCGTATATGGATAAAGACAAATGCGGTTGTTGACCGACAGTTAATCGAGCGCCTCTATCATGCCTCGCAAGCTGGCGTGCAGATAGATTTATGTGTGCGCGGTATTTGTTGTTTGCGTCCGCAAATCAAGGGCCTTTCTGAAAATATCAGGGTATGGTCTGTGATTGGCCGATTTTTGGAACATGGCCGGATTTATGCCTTTGCCAATGGTGAGGAATTTGGCAAATCCAGAACAAAAGTCTATATCGGCTCGGCAGATTTGATGCCGCGTAACCTTTACCGGCGGGTAGAGGTTTTGGTGCCGCTTGAAAATAAAACGGTTCGCAAGCAGGTGCTTTCTCAGGTGCTGGAAGCCCTTTATCTGGATAAAAAAAATAGCTGGGACTTGAAACCGGATGGCAGCTATACAAAACTGGATAATGAAGCGGATGGTTTGCTGTCTGCACATGAATATTTTATGCAGAACCCAAGCCTGTCCGGGCAGGGCAGCCTGGCGCCCAAATCCATAGACGAGAATGAACCAGATAGTATGTCGCAAGGATCGCCAAAAAGTGCAAGAAACAGCCATTCTATCTAATAATACGCCCGTTGATAAAGTGCCGGCTGATAATACGCTGGAAACCGGCCCTGTCCCAACCGCTGCGGTTATTGATATTGGGTCAAATTCTATCCGGCTGGTGGTCTATCGGCGCGATGGCAGTTATCCTTTTCCCTTTTTTAATGAGCGAATTACGTGCGAGCTGGGGCGCGGGCTGGACGATACAAATTATCTGGCAGCAGACAGGATAGAGGCCGCCTTGCAGGTGCTGGCAAGATTTGGCAAATTGCTTACGGCTCTGCATCCCACTTTTGTAAAAATTGCCGCTACCGCAGCTGTTCGCCGTGCCGATAATGCTGCTGATTTTTTGCGTCCTGCCACAGAAATTCTGGGGCATCAGATTGATGTTCTGCCCTCTTCAGAAGAAGCCCGGCTGGTAACCCTTGGCCTGACCCGAAATATGCCGTCCATCAACGGGCTGGTGGTGGATTTGGGCGGCGGCAGTATCGAGATGGTGCTGGTAAAAGACAGTGTTGTAGTAAATAGCATCAGCCTGAATATTGGCCATCTTAGCCATTTGTCCAAACAGGAAATCCTGGATCAGGTAAAGGCGGTTGACTGGCTTGCGCGGGCGCGCGGAAAAACACTTTACGGCATTGGCGGCAGTTTTCGTGCATTAGGCTCTGCTTTTATTGCCCGCACCGATTATCCGTTATTTTTGCTGCATGGGCTGGTTATCCAGCGTTCAGATAGCCAGAAACTGCTTAAATCGCTATCCGCTAAAAACCCGGATTTTGAGGGCATACCGGCCGGGCGGCAAAAAACCATGAAAATGGCCGCAAAAATCATAAAAATGGTTAAAAAAACTGCCAGGACAGAGGATTTGTTTGTCAGCGGAACCTCGCTAAGGGATGGGCTAATCGCCGATGTTCAGCCGGTATCGGATAAGGCGCGTGATCAGCTGCTGATTACAGCAGAGCAAATTGCCCTGCATACACAAAGGCGCGAGGGGCTGACGGCCAGCCTTGTGGAGTTGTTGATGCCGGTCGCCGAATATTTTCAGGAATCCGGTCTGGCAAAAATAGATGGCCGCAAACGCAATTTGAAACGCCTGCTGGAAGCGGCTTGTATGTTGTCCGAGATTTGCTGGAATGAAAGCCCGGACAGGCGCGCCGACCTGGCCATAGAGCGGATACTGGCTCTGCCTATCTTTTCGGTGACCCATAAAGAGCGGGCCTGGCTGGCCCTTGCGATTTATCATCGATATGTCGGGCTAAAGCCGCATAAGCCAACCATGAAACTTTTTTCCCAAATCCTGTTCCGTACCGAGCGTTTTTCAGCGCAGGCCGTAGGTCTGGGGATGCGTTTTGGTCTGATATTTTGTGGCGGCGTGCCGGGTTATTTAACGCTGGTCACCCTGTCGGTCGAAGATGGCAGGCTGGTCTGCACACTTCCCGAAACAGAACGCACCCTGATGGATGTTCATTCCGAGCGGCGCTTTAAAATATTTGCAAAATGTTGCGGCCTGTCCGCAGATTTCAAAAATTAAGGCCAGACCCGTTTTCCAACCTTCTTTTTATCGGCTGATCTGGCAGAAATAGATTTGCAGATTATCGCTCACCTCCGCTATGCTGGGCGAGGAAAAAAATTCAGGTTTTCAGGTCTGTGAATAGATGAGGGGCAAATCCATGCAAATTCTACCCAAAGATGCACAAAAAGCGATATTGGTCGGGCGCATTTGGCATCCGCAACATCAAGGCCCTTGCCTGGTCGCGGTTCAGGATGGCGATATTTATGATCTGACCAGCATCGATATCCCGACCATGCGCGATTTGCTGGAGCTGGAAGATTGCACCGGATATGTTACGGCAAGGCTGGGCAAGGCAGAAAAGCTGATTTCGCTGGATATGCTGATGGCCAATAGCCTGAAAAGTGATGCAGACAAACAGCACATCCATTTTCTTGCGCCGTGCGATCTGCAAGCTGTCAAGGCCTGCGGGGTTACCTTTGCCAGCTCGATGATAGAGCGGGTTATCGAGGAGCAGGCCGCAGGCGATCCGGCCAGAGCAGAGGCTATCCGAAAACGCTGCCAGGCGATTATCGGCACCCGCCTGTCTGATCTGGAGGCAGGCTCTGCGGCCGCCCAAAAGGTAAAAGAGGCGCTGATAGCTGAAAATATGTGGTCACAATATCTGGAAGTGGGTATTGGCCCGGATGCAGAGGTTTTCACCAAAGCCCAGCCCCTGTCAGCGATAGGGTGGGGGGCGTGTGCCGGTCTGCACCCGGCTTCCAGCTGGAACAACCCCGAGCCGGAGATTGTGCTGGCGGTGAATAGCCGGGCAGAGATTAAAGGCGTGACCCTCGGCAATGATGTGAATTTACGCGATATTGAAGGGCGTTCTGCGCTGTTGCTGGGCAAGGCCAAGGATAATAATGCTTCTTGTGTTATCGGGCCCTTTATTCGGCTGTTTGATGCAGATTTTGATCTGGACAGGGTAAGAGAGGCAGAATTACGGCTGGAGATTACAGGAGAGGACGGGTTTCAGCTGGAAGGCGAAAGCCTGATGCGTGAAATCAGCCGCGATCCGGCCGATCTGGTTGCCCAAACCATCAGCGATAATCACCAATATCCAGATGGTTTCATGCTGTTTTTAGGCACGATGTTTGCCCCCACCAAGGATAGAGGGGTTAAGGGCGAAGGCTTTACCCATAAAACAGGCGACAGGGTAGGTATTTCCAGTGCCGATATTGGCCTGTTACATAACCAGATGAAATTATCGGGCGATTGCCAGCCCTGGACGTTCGGTCTGGCCGATTTGATGCGCAATTTATCGGCACGTGGCCTTGTCTGACAGAGATAAAGACATCTCTAAACCTGCGTCTATCCTGGTGATCGGCGGGGTAGTTGTCGATATCTATGGCCGGGCTGATAGTGCTGAACGGGGTGACCTGTCTCTGGCTAATTCCTATCCCGGATCTGTGCATATCCATGCTGGCGGGGTGGCACGGAATATTGCTGAAAATTTAGGCTGGCTTGGCCTGAAAGTGGGCTTTATTGGCTGTTTCGGGCAGGATGACTATACCGGCCTTCTTACCGCCTCTTTGCAGGATGTGAATGTAGATATCAGCCTCTCTAAACAGTCGGCTATCGCAAATGATATCTATCTTGGCCTGTTTGCCGCAGATGGCCAGATGATAAATGCGGTTAATCAGATGCGCTGTGTTACCGAAATTGATCCCGCCTTTCTCTTCCGCCATCTGGCATCCGTGCAACAGGCAAAAACCCTGGTGGTGGATGGCAATCTTGGCACCGATGCCCTTGATTATATCGCCAAAAATAAAGGCAATGCCTTGCTGGCAGCCGATATGGTTTCAAAAACAAAGGCAATCCGCTTTGCCGGGATTTTGCCCGCGATAGATATATTGAAATGCACCACCGCAGAAGCAGCCAGCCTGACAGGGCTACCAGAAGATACGCCCCCCGATGCTTTATGCGCGGCCTTGCAGTATAAGGGGGTCGACACCATACTGTTATCGCTGGGCGCAGAGGGGTTTGTGCTGGCCAATGCTGCACGGGATAGCGTCTGGATAGAGCCTGCCCCAACACAGCAGATTTCGACCAGTTCCGGGGCAGGGGACGGGTTGCTTGCCGGATATATCTATGGGATAGAAACAGGTATGGACAGCCGCAAGGCTGGATATTTTGCTCGTGATGTAGCGGCTCTGACACTTGCGTATGACGGGGCAGTAAATCCGTATATTAAAAAATTATTAGATAATTAAAACAGATATATAAAAATGAAACTTAAATATAATAATGAAGTTAAGGGCGCGATCAGGAACCAGCAGCCGATAGTTGCCCTTGAAAGCACGATTATATCGCATGGTCTGCCCTATCCCGATAATCTGGAGGTTGCAAAATCTCTGGAACAGGCGGTGCGCGAGACGGGCGCGATACCGGCTACAATTGCCATTTTGGGCGGGGTGGTACATATCGGGCTGAATAATGAGGCGCTGGCCTTGCTCGCGGACAAAGATAGCCAAATTGAAAAAGCCAGCCGCCGCGATATTCCCCAGCTTCTGGCCAGTGGCGGAAATGGGGCAACCACGGCGGCGGCGACCATGTTGCTGGCACAAAAGGCGGGCATATCTGTTTTTGCGACAGGCGGCATAGGCGGGGTGCATCGCGGGGCAGAAACCAGCTTTGATATATCTGCTGATTTGCCGGAGCTGGCGCGCACCGATATGTGTGTGGTCTGTGCCGGGCCAAAGGCTATTCTGGATATTGGATTGACAATAGAGGTGCTGGAAACCTCCGGTGTGCCGGTAATTGGCTATCAATGTGACGAAGTCCCGGCCTTTTGGTCACGAAATGGCTCAGGGGTGGATGTGCCTTTGCGTCTGGATAGGCCAGGCGATATTGCCAGCCTGATGCATCAAAAATGGCAAGCCGGGCTGGAAGGCGGCGTGCTGGTCGTTAACCCTGTCCCCGCCTCGGCAGAAATTCCGGCCGCAGAATTAAAAACAGCGATTGATGCTGCCTTGCAACAGGCAGAACAGCAGGGCATAAGGGGAAAAGCGGTCACGCCTTTTTTGCTGGCCTATATCGGTACACATACATCCGGGCGCAGTCTGGCTGCCAATAAAGCGCTGGTTTTGAATAATGCCCGGCTGGCAGCAGAAATAGCCATGGCCTATCACCGGCAAAAATAGGCCTGTCTGGCAAGGTCAGGGCAGGTTCAGGGCAGGTCAGGTCAGTTGCCTTACTCACTGCCTGGCGGTTTTTTCTTCAGAACAGCCTTTAACACCAGACCAACAATTATGCCGCCCAGCCCCAGCCATACAAGAATATCGCCAAAATTTTCCATCTATCTCTCTCCATGTTCTTTTCCATGCTGTGATTTTCGGATCAGAAGTTCCAGTTTA
>JAURQT010000116.1 GCA_030835985.1 Alphaproteobacteria bacterium | reverse complement strand
ATCAATCGTCCCGCCAAGGGCAGCCGTGACCATCGGCACAGGCACATCAATATAAAGATTGCTGCCATCACGTTCAAAAATTGGATGCCCCGATACATTCACAAAAATATACAGATCGCCCGACGGCGCACCACGCAATCCAGCCTCGCCCTTGCCAGACAGGCGAATGCGCGTGCCTGTATCCACGCCTGCCGGAATATTTACCGACAGATTTTCCGATTTTTCGACCCTGCCCTGACCACGACAGGGGCTACAGGGGTTAGAGATAGTCTCGCCTGCCCCCTGACAAGCAGGACAGGTGCGCTCTACAGTGAAAAACCCTTGCTGGGCGCGTACCTTACCCATACCGCCACATCCCGAACAGGGAACAGGCTGGCTGCCTTTGGCTGCCCCGCTTCCCCCGCAGCTGTCACAGGTAGAAGAAATATTGGCCACAATATCTTTCTGGCAGCCGGTATAGGCTTCATCCAGATCAATGCTCAGATCATAGCGCAAATCTGCGCCATGCCGGGCTTGTTCTGACCGTCCGCGCCCGCCTGAAAATTCCGAGAACATCTGCTCAAAAATATCGGAAAAGCCGCCGCCGCCAAAACCAGCCCCGCCAAAGCCGCCGCCACCAAAACCGCCTCCCTGTTCAAAGGCGGCATGGCCCATCTGATCATAGGCGGCCCTTTTCTGGCTATCTTTTAAAACCTCATAGGCTTCGCTGGCTTCTTTAAAGCGTTCGCCAGCAGCCTCATCGCCGGCATTACGATCGGGGTGATTAGCCATTGCCAATTTGCGGTAAGCCGATTTAATAGCTTTTTCATCGGCATCCTTGCTGATCCCCAGCACTTCATAATAATCGCGTTTCGGCATATCTGGCTACGTTTCAATTCAACTTACAAACATCCTAAAAAAGACCCCTTTTTATTCAAAAGGGGGTCTTTTATCGAACTTTACGCTTTTTTGGCGTCCTGTTCATCATCCACTTCTTCAAAATCGGCATCGACAACCCCGTCATCGTCACTTGCCGTATTGCCAGCATCTGCTGATTCTGCTTCCGGATCCGCCTGATAGGCAGCTTCGCCCATCTTCATCATCGCTCCGGACAAGGTTTCAGCTTTTGCAGAAATCTCTGCGGCATCCTCGCCTTCCAGAGCTGTTTTCAGATCTGCAACAGCGGTTTCCACTTCGGCCTTTACCTCTGCATCGGCCTTATCCCCCACATCGGCAATCGTCTTTTCAGCGGTATGGACAAGGGCTTCGGCACGGTTGCGTGTTTCCACTTCTTCGCGCCGGGCTTTATCTTCTTCTGCATAGGTTTCAGCATCTTTTATCATCTGGTCAATCTCATTATCATCGAGACCGCCTGATGCTTTGATGCTAATCGCCTGTTCTTTACCGGTTGCCTTGTCCTTGGCACTTACCTTGACAATACCATTGGCATCGATATCAAAAGATACCTCAATTTGCGGCACGCCTCTGGCAGCAGCAGGAATACCTTCCAGATTGAACTGACCCAACATTTTATTATGTGCAGCCATTTCGCGCTCACCCTGATAAACCGAGATAGTTACCGCAGACTGATTATCGTCTGCTGTTGAAAAGACCTGGCTCTTTTTTGTCGGGATAGTGGTATTGCGATCAATAAGGCGGGTAAAGACACCGCCCAATGTTTCAATCCCCAGAGATAGAGGCGTGACATCCAGCAACAGCACATCTTTTACATCGCCCGTTAACACACCTGCCTGAATAGCCGCACCAGAGGCAACCACCTCATCCGGGTTCACGCCGCGATGCGGCTCCTTGCCAAAGAATTTTTGTACAGTTTCGATGATTTTTGGCATTCGGGTCATACCGCCAACCAAAATCACCTCGTCAATCTCGGATGCAGAAACACCGGCATCTTTCAGCGCCTTTTTACATGGCTCCAGAGAGCGCTGAACCAGATTTTCAACCAGCTGTTCCAGCTTTGAGCGGCTCAGCTTTACATTCAGATGTTTTGGCCCTGACTGATCAGCGGTAATAAACGGCAGGTTAACTTCTGTCTGGGTCGCACTGGACAGTTCAATTTTGGCTTTTTCAGCAGCTTCTTTCAAACGCTGCAGTGCCATTTTGTCGGAACGTAAATCAATTCCCTGTTCGGTTTTAAACTGATCGGCCAGATAGTCGATAATCTGCTGGTCAAAATCTTCCCCGCCAAGGAATGTATCCCCATTGGTTGATTTTACCTCAAAGACCCCGTCCCCCACTTCCAGGACAGAAACGTCAAATGTCCCGCCGCCAAGGTCAAAAACCGCAATAATGCCGGATTCCTTTTTATCCAGGCCATAAGCAAGAGCAGCAGCTGTTGGCTCATTGATGATCCGCAAAACTTCCAGACCGGCAATTTTGCCTGCATCTTTTGTTGCCTGACGCTGGGCATCGTTGAAATAGGCTGGCACGGTGATAACAGCCTGATCAACACTTTCGCCCAGATAGGCTTCGGCATCTTCTTTTAGTTTACGCAAAATAAAGCTGGACATCTGGCTGGGTGAATAATCCTCGCCATCTACCGAAATCCATGCATCGCCATTTTTGGCCGGCTTTACTTCAAAAGGTACCAGTTCAGCAAACTCTTTCATCGCGGCATCATCTGCACGCCGGCCGATCAGGCGTTTGACCGCAAAGATGGTCTTTTCCGGATTGGTCACTGCCTGCCGCTTGGCAGACTGGCCGACCAGGCGCTCGCCATCATCTGCAAAGGCGATCATGGAAGGGGTCGTGCGTGTCCCTTCTGCATTTTCGATAACTTTTGCTGCTTTACCGTCCATTACGGCAACACAGGAATTTGTTGTTCCTAAATCAATTCCGATGACTTTGCCCATTTTACTGATCCTTCTTATCGTCATGCACCAGCATATCCGCTGGCGTCTTTCTTAACTGTTGCATATATAAGTGCTGTTTTTTCCTATACAAGAGGCGAGGCTATTTCTGCTTTATCCGCCTCTTTTTACAGGCACGCACCTTGCCGCCCGGGCTGTTTTTGCCCCCCCTGGCTGCTGGATATCTAACTATCCTTATCTGAAGCAGGGGCAGCTGTTTGTGCTGCCGGTTTTGAGACCCCCACCATCGCCGGGCGCAATAATCGGTCATGTAACATATAGCCAGATTGCACGACCTGAACGACCATGCCCGGTGCGACCTCATCGGTGGGTACTTCAAACATTGCCTGATGCAGATTGTAATCGAATTTCTCGCCCTCGGGGGTGAGTTTTGTGATCTGATGCCGCTCCAGAACAGAGGCAAATTCACGTGCCGACATCTCTACCCCGATAAGGATATTTTTCAAAGTTTCATCCATATCCTCTTTATTTTCAGGCATATGGGAAATCGCGGTCTCCAAATTATCAATAGAGGCCAGCAGGTCGCGTGCCAGCCCCAGCGCGCCATATTTTTTCGCAGCAGCCATATCGCGTTCGGTGCGTTTGCGCAGATTTTCATTATCGGCCATCACCCGCAAGAGCTGGTCTTTCAGCGCGTTGATATCTTCTGCTTCCTCGCTGTTATCTGCACTCTCCGGCGCGTCAGCATCCGGTGATGGTATATCCAGATTTTCAGCCTCCATCTTTTGCTCTTCTGCATCCATCGCTGTTTCAGCATTCTTATCTTGTGTTTCTGCTGTCATTTTACGCCTATTTTAACCAGAGTTAATCTTGCATGATGAGGGGTATGTAAGTATCGATAGGCAAAATGCCAAGATGCACGATACAAGAAAGCCCTATTTTTACCGAAAAATTCCTTCTTCGCGGCATCGTTCCACTGTTTTCTCTGTTTTTGGGCTTTATCCAAATTTTACTTCTGGTTTATAAAGGTAAGGGATATGTACCGTCTGCACATTACATGAAAAACAGCTTGTTGACCGCTGACAGGCACATGAAATGCTGGCAGGCACCTGAAATTAAGGCACAGCCATGGCTAAAATGCCCAAAAATGATAATCTGGTGATGGAATCCATTGAGGATCTGTTTCAGCAAGCCGATATAGTTTCGGAAAATCCCGCTTCTGGCCCAGCCCGCCTAAGCCGCGAGCAGGCAAGAAAAATACCGATTATTGGCGCGCGCCCGATTACGCTGGAAAAAGATACCCCGCCCGGTTCCGATATTTTGGTGCTGGCAGGGCAAAAACGCCCCCTATCAGAACAATCAGAGCCCTTTTTTTCTGCCCCCTCGGAAAAAGAGAAAGAGGCAAAACCCCATCTATCGGATGAGGCCGCTATTCAACCAGAATCAGAAGACCCGTTTCTGGCTATTCGTCAGGCGGTACTTTCTGCATCCGATAAAGACAGCACAGATACAGCACAGACCAGCCATCAGAAAGGCGCCGGCCATCAGAAAGACGCCGGCCGTCAGATAAGTGATAGCCGTTTGGTCAATGTTGAGGATAAAAACGCAAATCCCCTTGGTGACCATAAATTTGCCGATCAAATTGCCCGGCTGATAGACAGGGAAATCGAGCTTCGCCTGAAAGCCCAGCTTTCTATCCTGACATTGGCAAACCATCCGGCAAAAGCGGCCACAAAAGCGGAAAAACCGGAAAAAAAATCGCGTAAAACAGCCGCCAGAAAGTCTGCAGCCACAAAAGCAAAGGCAAAAAAAGCTGCAACCGGAAAAGTGGCAACCGGAAAAGTAGCCGTCCAAAAAAACCCCGCTAAGAAGGGGGCCGCAAAAAAAACCCTGAAAAAGCAGACAGCTGCTAGAAAAACACCGGCTAAAAAGACCGCCCGGACACAGAAAAAATCATGATGGGAAAGCGCGCAATGAGGCCGGAAACTTCAACAACAGAAGCAGAGCCAATGATCAAAATCGCCTGTCCGCATTGTCAGGTATTAGGCGAGATTCCAGTCATTGTTCTGCAAAATAGTGACTGGCCTATCGCCTGTCATCATTGCCATCAGCATTATTTTGCCCCGGTGGTAAGCGGGCCGGAAAAGCTGGCACGCCAAAAAAAGATCGCCTGCTCAAGCTGCAAGACAACAGCTGAAATAGAATTCGAAAAATATAACGCTATTCTCGCGGTTGGTGCCGTGCTTTATTGTCCGGACTGTCACCATGATTTGCCGCTTTCCAAAGCAGGACAAAAGGCAAAAACCACCACCCCCTCGATAGAAACACTTTCACCGGAAAAGACAGAGGATAAAGCCGCTAAAGGGTCTGGCCGACCGGCATTTCCGGGCTGGCGCAGTGCGTTATTTTTGCTGTTTGCCGGTTTTGTGCTGGCCGCCCTGGCCATGATGGCCGCCCAGGAAGGGCTGATAGACCGTGTCTGGCTGGATAGATTATTATCCGGGCTGCCAGACAGGCACATCATCACCGATGGATTGCGCAACCTGTTTCCCCGACTATAATACTGGTCATAATACTGGTTATAATACTGGCCAAAATTTCTAGCCAAGTACCTTGGCGATTGTTTTGCTGGTATAATCCACCATCGGAATAATACGCGCATAATTCATGTGGCGCGGGCCGATCACCCCTACCGCGCCAATAATTTTGCGCTCGCTATTATGATAGGGAGCCAGCACCATTGAACAGCCGGTCTGCGAAAAAAGCTGGTTTTCCGAGCCGATAAAAATCTGCAAGCCATCGGCATGTAACACCTTATCCATTAACTGGCTGGTATGGCCGCGCATTTCCAGCTTGTCAAACAGCACCCGAACACGCGCCAAATCTTCAACTGCGCGCACATCTTCCAGCAAATTTGCCTGACCGTTCACGATAAGCGCTGCATCCTGTGTATCGGCATGATCCGACCAGATAGCCACCCCGCGTTCGATTAAATCGCTGGTCAAACTATCCAGCTCAGCCCGGCAGACTTCCTTGTCCTGCTCTACCAGCTTCAGGATTTCGCTGACCGATTTGCCCTCATACTGGCTGTTCATATAATTAGAGGCCTGGGTGATAACATGACCAGGCAAGCCCGCTGGAAAAGCGATCATACGGTTTTCAACATGGCCATTGGAAAAGACCAGAATGACCAAAATCCGGTTATCCTGAATAGGCACAAATTCAATATGATTGACATTTAAATCCTCGGTCGGGGTCATCACCAGAGAGGCACATTTAGACAAGCCGGACAAAGCAAGGCTGGCTTTGTCCAGCATCTGATTAACCGATAACCCGTCACTATGTTCCAGCGCATCTATCGAGCCATGCTCGTCCAGAGCCAAACTATCGCGCACCTCCATCAACCCATCGACAAACAGGCGCAGGCCAGCACCGGTGGGCACCCGCCCGGCCGACGTATGAGGCGAGAATAATAACCCGCTCCCTTCCAGCTCTGCCATAATCGCGCGCACCGAAGCAGAGGATAAATTAACCTCGCTGGCGGCCGCGATAAGGCCAGAGCCGACAGGCGAGCCCGTTTGCAAATAATTTTTAACAATCTCGTTAAAAATTTGCGTTGAACGCCGGGTCATCTCAGGGATAGCTGGATCGCTCATAAAGGATACCTTCGCTTGAACATATCTGTTATGCTAGTGCCATTATCTTACGCGATTGCATATTTTTTGAGAAGATTGCCTCTTATAAAAATGTGTAAAATCTGTAAAAAGGGCAGAAATATCTGTCAGAGGAGTTCATTTATTCATGCCACTTTCCCGTTCAAATGGCCGCACAGCAGGTGCCCTTCGCGAGGTGGTGATACAGCCACATTTTTCTGCCTATGCAGAAGGTTCCTGCCTGATTTGTGTCGGCAATACCCATGTGATTTGTACCGCTTCTGTCGATGAAAAAATCCCGCCTTTTTTGCGCGGAGCCAATAAGGGCTGGGTGACAGCTGAATATGGCATGTTACCGCGAGCCACCCATAGCCGCATGGACAGAGAGGCCGCACGCGGCAAACAATCCGGACGCACACAGGAAATTCAGCGCCTGATCGGCCGCTCTTTACGGGCGATTATTGATCTGGAAAAATTGGGCGAGCGCCAGATTAAAATTGATTGTGATGTTATTCGTGCAGATGGCGGCACGCGCACCGCATCCATTACCGGGGCGTGGGTGGCCCTTTCTCTGGCTCTGGAAGACCTCTTGCAAAAAGGGGTGATAACCGCAATGCCCCTGCGCGATCAGGTGGCAGCTATTTCTTGCGGTATGGTTGAAGGCCAGGCGGTCGCAGACCTTGATTATAATGAAGATAGCACCGCTGAAACCGATGCCAATTTTGTCCTGACGGCCAGTGGCGGCATTGTGGAAATTCAAGGCACGGCAGAACAGCATCCATTTTCGCAAGATCAGCTTTTGCAAATGATGGGGCTGGCAAAATCAGGTTGCCAGCAGCTATTTGAACAGCAGATGCAGGCCGCTCGCACACCAAGAGCTTGAACGGGTTTTTTTGAAAATGACGCGCACATTCAATCGGACAGACAAGCTGGTCATTGCCAGCCATAATCAGGGCAAGGTTCGCGAAATCAGAGCCTTGCTAGAGCCCCTGCAAATTGAAGTCATCGGGGCAGCTGATCTGAATCTGGAAGAGCCGGAAGAAACAGGTCATAGCTTTATCGAAAATGCCGAATTAAAAGCCCACCTTGCTGCACAGGTGGCCAATTTACCCGCCCTATCGGATGATTCCGGCTTTTGTGTTGAGGCACTTGGCGGGGCGCCCGGCATTTATTCTGCCCGCTGGGCAGGCCCGGACAAGGATTTTAATCAGGCGATGGAACGGGTAAGCACTGCCCTGCTGGCTTCTGGCTCAAAGAGCAGAAGGTGCGAGTTTGTCTGCGCCCTGAGCCTTGCCTGGCCAGACGGGATTTGCGAGAGCTTTGAGGGCAGAATATCTGGCGAGCTATGCTGGCCGCCGCGCGGAGATAAAGGTTTTGGCTATGATCCCATTTTCATGCCCACAGGGTTTTCCCAAACCTTTGCCGAAATGGATCCGGCCGATAAACATGCGATGAGCCACCGCGCTATCGCCTTTAATCAGTTGCTGGAAGCCTGTTTTATCTCGTGACCCGCAAGATGCCGGCCATCAGCTTATATGTGCATTGGCCTTTTTGCCTGGCCAAATGCCCCTATTGCGATTTTAACTCGCACGTCGCACAGGATATTGATGCCATAAAATGGCGCGATGCGCTTATCCTCGATTTGGATATGCAAACAAGGGCGGCCTGTCAACATCTGGGCGTTGCCGAAGGGCAGCTTTTTTTAACCAGCATCTTTTTTGGCGGCGGTACACCCAGCTTGATGCCGCCTTTTATCATCGCAGATATACTGGATAGGGCGGCCAGGCTATGTATCACCGCCCCGGATATGGAAATCACCGCAGAAGCCAATCCAACCTCAGCCGAAACAGCCAAATTACAGGGGTTTTATCAGGCCGGCATTAACCGTCTATCCCTTGGCATACAAAGCCTGGAGGATGAAGGGCTGAAATTTTTAGGCCGCGAGCACAGCGCAAAAGAAGCCCTTACCGCACTGGAAAAAACAGCTGCCATTTTCCCGCGCTGGTCAGCAGATCTGATCTATGGTTTGCCTCAACAAAGCCTGGATAACTGGCAAAAACAGCTGGCAGAAATCACCACAAACGAGCCGGCACATTTATCCTGTTATCAATTGACCATAGAGCCGGGTACTGTCTTTCACACGCGCCATAAAAAAGGCGCAGAGCTGACAGCCGATCCGGACAGGGTGGCCGATTTATATCTGCTGACAGAAGAATTTTTGCAACAAAAAGGCCTGGCCGCTTATGAAGTATCCAATTATGCCAGGCCAGCGCAGGCCTCGCGCCATAATCTGAATTACTGGCAGGCGGGTAACTGGCTGGGCATCGGGCCTGGCGCGCATGGCAGGCTGACTTCTATAAACGGCCGGTATAACCGCATTAATCGGCGCAGCCCTTCTGGCTGGCTGGAGAGTATGGGAACGCCCGCGGCCGGGCTGGAGGGCGAGGCGATAGAACAGCCACAGGATTATTTTAATGAATACTGGATGATGGGTCTCAGGCTGACACAAGGGGTTAACTGGCCAGCTGCCGGACAATTTGGTGATCCAGGCTTGCAGCTTAATAGCGAATGGCTGGACAGATTTATCGCAGAAGGCTGGCTTATCGCAAATGATGAGAAATTATCAACCTCTCTTGAGGGGCGCTTGCGGCTGGATATGATTTTATCGCACCTGCTGGATTAGCGGGTAACCAGCTGGTTATCTATCAGCGTGCGGATTTCATAATAACGCTGATTTTGGCCATCTGGCAGTAAATTAAATCGGCCACTCAGCCCGGAAAACCCCTCATCTCTTATCAGGCTGGCACGCCAGTCAATCGTCTTTTTCTCAATGGCCTGATTTTGCCGGGCACTTTGCGCCCCCTGATGGGTAATGGCTACCAGGGCAAAGGCATCAAACCCCATTTTAACCAGATGGCTGGTCGGTTTATCAAACAGGGATTGGAACCGCTCTTCAAATTCCGGGCTGGCAGGTTGCATGGCTTGGGTGATTACAGCCCCTTGCAAGGAAGGTTCAGCCAGCAATTCCGGACGCGCCCATAAATCGGTTCCCAGATACATCACTCTTGACGGGTCCATATCATAATAGGAAAGCACCGGAGCGACCCGCAAAATAAAATCAGGATTACCTGCTAAAATCAGCGCATCATAGGCTGGCTCTGGTAATTGTGGGTTTTCGGGATCGGGTTTTTGATAGCGGGTAAATTGCTGGACGGCCTGTCTTAAACTTGCCTCATCTGCCAGTACCGGCTGCGGCAAGGTCATCCATTCAGCCGCGGTCAGACCAAAAGAGCCGAGCCTGTTTTGGGCATGGGATAACAGGCGCTGGCCAAAGGTATCTTCGGACGCCAATATCGCTATTTTTGTCCGGTTCCGGGCAATGGCATGGCCCAGCAAATGATCGATTTGCTGTTCCGGCAGATAGCCCAATACCCATTGGCCAGGCGTGGCGGCTTGTACATTATTGGATAGGGATATCGCTGGAATAGCAGAGGCCGCCAGAATAGTGCGCACTTCTATCGCAGACTGGGTAAATAACGGGCCGATAACAATATCCACCTCTGCCTCTATCGCTTCACGGGCAGCTTCTGCAGCCCGGCTACCGCCTTCTGTGTCAAAATAAATCAGGCTCGTTTCTGGGTCGGCCAGCTGAAATAATGCCAGCTCTGCCCCGCTGGCAATATCGCGTCCCAGACCCGCATAACTGCCAGAAAAGGGCAACATCAGACCAATGCGAAGCTGGCCATCTGATTTAGCCGGCGCCGTAAAGGGTTGAGGCGTCTTAAAGCTATCTGCATCCTTGTTTTTTAACAGGCTGAGCGCAGCTTTGAGTGCCTGTTCGGCAAGTGCCTGGCGTTTGACAGCATTTTTATCCAGAAGCGATGCCTGGCCAGCTGCAGCGGTTACCACCTCTTGCCCGGGCGGCATAATCTCTGCCTCCGGGGCAGGCGGATTTTCAATTTCCGAAATAATATCCCCAACAATATCGGTTGTTTGTTCCTGTCCAGAATCTTGCGCGCTTTGGCCAGCGGCGATAGCGGGCGTTCTGTCTGCTTGCAGATTTTTTTCAGAGACAGGTGTACAGGCCGCTATCGCCCAGACAGCCAGCAGGGCCGTCATAAGCAAAAACCTGCTTTTCATCTGCTTTATCGGCTGATACGAAGCATTTATGCAGTCCGTTATCATGGCGTACCTGTTTTTTCCTATCCCTTATCCAGCCGTTAGCCGCACAATACAGATTTTCCTTTACCGTTTGTGCAGATAACCCGTTATAGTGATGCCATGAATAGGCTCGGAACTCAATCGCTGTAAATTTTGATTAAAAAAGCGATGGCCATCCAAAGGCAACTCTCACAAAATTATCCAAACATGGAAATAAGGTGAAATTGTGCTCAAACTTGTATCTACCCCCATTGGCAATCTGGGCGATCTTAGCCCGCGTGCAGCGCAAGCCTTGCAAGAAGCAGATATCATTGCCTGTGAAGATACGCGCACAACCAGAAAACTTATCACCTTATGTTCTCTGCAAATACGCGCGAAATTACTGGCCTATCATGATCATAATGGCCAGGAGATGCGACCAAAATTATTGGCCTATATGAGGTCTGGCAAGCAAATTGTGCTGGTAAGCGATGCCGGAACGCCGCTTATCTCTGACCCGGGCTATAAGCTGGTCGCGGCCTGTCATGACCAGCATATTCCGGTAACCGCTATACCGGGCGTATCTGCACCCTTGATGGCCCTGACCATCTCCGGCCTGCCTACTGACCGATTTACCTTTCAGGGTTTTGTGCCGCAAAAACAAAATGCCGCGCGCGCCCAAATTAGCGGTTCAGCCAGCCTGACAATGACTCAAATCTGGTTTGAAGCGCCGCGGCGCCTGGCAAAGACGCTTGCGTTGATGGCTGAAATATATGGCGACCGGCTGGCGGTTATTACCCGCGAATTAACCAAGCTGCACGAGACGATTGAGCGGGACAGGCTGGGGCTGTTGGCCGAAAAATATGCCCAAAGTGACCCGCCAAAAGGCGAGCTGGTTCTGCTGGTAGAAGGGGCAGATAAATCTGTGCACTCCTATGATGAAGATGCGGTGCGCGCGCTACTGGGCAATATTTTGCAAAATAGCTCGGTCAAGGATGCGGCAAGGGAAGCTGAGGCATTAACCGGCTGGCCGCGCCGCAGCCTGTATCAAATGGCCTTATCGATAGCCCGAAATGAGTAATTCCCCGAAAAGATTAACTAGGTGATAATCGGGCGCTCGGATAACAAAAAGGGCGCGCGCAAGGTGGGACGCAGACAGACCACAAAGTATCAGGCAGCTGAACAGGCGGGCAGACGCGCAGAATATCTGACAAGATTTCTCTATCATCTGGCAGGCTATCGCTGTGTGGCAATGCGCCAGAAAACCCCCTTTGGCGAGCTGGATCTGATTATGCGGCGCGGCCAGAAAATAATGGTTTTGGAGGTAAAATTTCGCCAGCGCATGAATAATCTGGATGGCGGGCTGCCAAGCCTTAAGCAAATAAAGCGCATGAAAAATGCGGTATTATGGATGTCTGGCAGATATTCTGTTTTTACCGACAAGATATATATTCTGCGGGTGGTTCAGTGGCAGGGCTGGTGGCGCATACGCCAAACCGATATCAACTTCTAGGCAATGGGTGCCTGGATTATCTGGCCAGTTGATGAAAAAAGAAGTTTTCTATAGAATCGTAAATGCGGTATATGGAAAAGAGCCTTTTTACTGAGATATCATGACAGGCTTATTCGCCCTTTTTTTCGGAGCCCTATTTTCTATGATAAGCAGAAATCTTTTTTTTAGCATGATAGTTTTAACCGCCTCGGCATTGACCTTGTCTGGTTGTGTGGGGGCAGCGGTCGGTATCGGTGCAGCGGCGGTAACCGCCTCTTCAACCGAAAAAGGCTTTTCAACTTCTGTTTCAGACGGGGTGATAGAAGCAAAATTGCTGGATAAATTTATTCAGAACGATTCCAGCCTTGTGACCAGCATTGAAAAATCGGTGAATAATGGCAGTGTGCTGATGACCGGCAGTGTGGAGACGATTGAGCAAAAAATATTAGCGACCAAGCTGGCCTGGGAAATTAAAGGGGTGCGCGAGGTGGTTAATGAAGTTCAGGTTAGCAAAGAGACCTCTGCGCGCGATATCGGAAAGGATTTAGCTGCCAGTGCCCAGCTTCGCGCCGCCCTGATAGGCGATCAGAATATCTCTTCTCTTAATTATTCTATCGATGTGGTCAATGGCATTGTGTATCTGTCCGGTGTTGCCGCAGATGAACAGGAAAAAGAGCGTGTTATTGCCCATGCACAGGAATTACGGTTTGCTAAAAAAGTGGTGAATTATATTATTCTGGAAACCGATAAGAGAGATTAATCGGTGTCCGGGCAATTGAATATCGCCATCCAGATGGATCCGGTCTCGTCTATTGATATAGGCGGGGATACAACTTACGCCCTTGCCCTGAAAGCCCAGGAGCGCGGCCATAAATTATGGTATTATACGCCTGACAGGCTGAGCTATCAGCAAGGCAGGATTACCGCCATCGGCCAGGATTTAACCCTGTTTGATGATCGCGACCATTTTTTTGAAACAGGCGCAATCGAGGAACGTGCCCTGGAAGATTTTGACGTTATCCTGATGCGTCAGGATCCGCCCTTTGATATGGCCTATATCACTGCAACGCATATTCTGGAAATGTTGCCGCCCACCACCAAGGTTATTAATAATCCTGCCGAAGTGCGCAATGCACCGGAAAAATTACTGGTCACGCTGTTTGCCGATCTGATGCCGGCCACCCTGATTTCCAGAGATATAGAAAAAATCCGCGCTTTTCGTGATCAGTATAAAGATATCATTGTAAAGCCGCTTTTTGGTAATGGCGGGGCAGGGGTGTTTCGCCTTCAGCCAGGTGACCAGAATTTAAGCGCCTTGCTGGAAATGTTTTTTAAGGTCAGCCGCGATCCGGTAATGGTACAGCAATACCTGCCCGATGTTCGGGCAGGCGATAAGCGCGTTATCCTGATTAATGGCGAGGCAAAAGGGGCGATTAACCGTGTTCCGCAAGAAGGCGAGGCCCGCTCAAACCTGCATGTGGGCGGGTCTGCCCAGGCCATAGAGCTAACCGATAGGGATAAAGAGATTTGTGCGATTATTGGCCCGGAATTAAAAAAGCGCGGCCTGGTGTTTGTTGGCATTGATGTCATTGGTAACTATCTGACCGAAATTAATGTCACCTCACCCACCGGTATTCGCGAGATTGAGAGATTTACCGGACAAAGCATGGCTGCTCTTTTCTGGGAGGCGGTGGAAAATTGGCCAGAAGAACAATGGACAAATACCGTGCCACGCCGATAGCGGCCAGCCTCTTTTTATCTTGTCCGCGCTAACTATTATCTGCCCCAAATAGAAAAAACCGTCGATAGGATAACGCCTCCAGCACATGATAACGGGTGATGACAGGGCTTGCGGCCAGATCGGCAATAGTGCGGGCCACGCGAATTGATTTATGAAAGCCACGCGCAGATAGCGTCTGTTATTCAAGCGCTTCGCTGTAAAGGCTTCGAATTTCTTCATTATCCTTTAGCTCATCATTCAGTGATTTTGCTTCCAGATGGGCATTTAACAAATTTTCTTTGCCAGATTGCCGAGCGGCACCAAATTGACGCGACGCCAGGATGCGTTCCCGCACCTCCTGGGTAGATTCAGATAATTGCTCTGATAGTAATTCGGCCGGGCGAAGCTCTGCCACATCCAGCAAAATATCAAACCTGTCCAGAATGGGCCCCGATATGCGCGCCATATAATCCTGGGCACAGCGCGGGGCACGGCTACAGGCACGTGACGGGTCAGATAAATAGCCGCAACGGCACGGGTTCATGGCCGCAACAAACTGAAATCTGGCAGGATAGCGCACATGATGATTGGCTCTGGCAATGACGATATCCCCGGTTTCAAGGGGCTGGCGCAAACTATCAAGTGCGGGGCGACTGAACTCGGCCAATTCATCCAGAAATAACACCCCTGTATGGGCAAGAGAGATCTCGCCCGGCCAGGCTTTCTGCCCACCCCCAACCAGCGAGGCCATCGAAGCAGAATGATGCGGATCGCGAAAGGGACGCTATTGAATAAGCCCGGAGGCAGGCAGCGCCCCGGCAATAGAATGGATCATGGTGGCTTGCAGGGATTCTGCCGGACTGAGCGGCGGCAACAGCGAGGGCAGGCGCGAGGCCAGCATGGATTTTCCAGCACCGGGCGGGCCCACCATCAATAAATTATGCCCGCCAGCTGCAGCAATTTCCAATGCCCGTCTGGCTGTTTCCTGACCTTTCAGATCGGCCAGGTCAGGGCCTTCCTGTGTCATAGGCTCTGCCCGGGCAATAGGCGCACTAAGCAATTGGGCGCCACGCAGATGGTTAATTAACTGGGTTAAATTTTCCGGCGCAAGGACAGTGAGATCGCCGGCCCATGCCGCCTCTGCCCCGTTTTGGGCAGGGCAGACCAGATGCCGGTTGCTGGCTTTGGCATGCAGGGCAGCTGGCAGGATGCCTGTTACCTGACGCACCGACCCGTCCAGAGATAACTCGCCCAGCAATATATGCTCGCTCAAACAATCAGATGGCAACACCCCCATCGCGGTAAGCAATCCCATCGCAATCGGCAAATCAAAATGCGCCCCTTCTTTGAGCAAATCTGCCGGGGATAAATTTACCGCTATCCGCTTGGCCGGTAATGCCAGCCCCAGAGAGGAAAGGGCGGCACGTACCCGCTCCTTGGACTCGGCTACCGCCTTGTCAGCCAGCCCGACAATCGCCATCGCTGGCAACCCGTTCGACATATGTACCTGAACAGATACATCCAGAGTTTCGATACCACGAAACACAACTTTTGAGACAATAGACTGCATGATATACAGCTATCACGGGTAAGCATTGCACCCTAATTATTTTTTGCAATTATATTTACCGGACAAGGTTTTTGTAAGGGGTCAGCTGCGAGCAGGCAACATCCGGCCAAGAGCATGACCGCCCAATATATGCATATGTAAATGCGGCACATCCTGATGACCATGCTGGCCTGTATTGGCTATCAGGCGATAGCCATCTTTTGTGACTCCGGCCATTTTTGCGACCCGGCCAAGGGCGGCCAGATAGGCGGTTTGCTCTTCAGCAGACGCATTTTCACTGAAATCGGTCATATTCACATACGCCCCTTTGGGGATCACCAGAATATGTACAGGGGCTTGCGGCTGAATATCATGAAAGCTCAAAGTATGGTCACATTCATCGACCTTGTTACAGGGGATTTCTCCGCGCAAAATCTTGGCAAAGATATTCTGATCATCATAAACGGGCTGTGACATGATAGGCTATCTCCTTGATAAAAAATTATTCGCGGCCGGCTTTTTCTGCCAGACCGGATTGATGCTGGCGTGCAGTTAATTCCTGCCATACCTCGTCCGGGGTCAGGCCGGCTGCCACCCACACAACCAGTAAATGATAGAGCAGATCTGCTGATTCGCGCGTTAATGCCTCTTTATCTGATTTTAAGGCCTCTATCACCACTTCGGTGGTTTCCTCTGCCAGTTTGCGTACCGGTTTTTCCGGCGCACCCGCCAGTAACGCTGCGCTATAGCTTTCAGAAACAGGCGCAGATTTCCGCGCCTCTATCTTGCGATAAAGCTGTTCCAGAATATCTGCATTTGGCATGGGCATCGGGGCATCGGAGGGCATCATAAACCTTTATTTCTTATCTTATTATAATCGGCGTACCGGGATATTGGCTGCCTGCATCGCTGATTTTGCCTCATCTATGGTAAATTGTCCAAAGTGAAAAACAGAGGCAGCCAAAACCGCGTTGGCATGACCTTCTGTAATGGCTTGGGCAAAATGTTCGGGCGCGCCTGCCCCGCCGGAGGCAATAACAGGTACCGACACCGCATCACTCACCGCACGGGTAAGCGGAATATCAAAGCCGGCCTTTGTCCCATCGCCGCGCATGGAGGTCAGCAAAATCTCGCCTGCTCCCTTTTCGGCTGCCTGCATCGCCCATTCAACCGCATTGATACCTGTGGGGGTGCGCCCGCCATGTGTGGTCACTTCAAACCAGCCATCTGCATGCAAATGCGCATCAATCGCGACCACCACACATTGACTGCCAAATTTATCGGCCGCACGCGAGATCAATTCCGGGTCTTTTACCGCAGAAGAATTTACCGATACCTTATCTGCCCCGCAGAGCAGTAATTTACGAAAATCAGATACATCGCGCACACCTCCGCCCACTGTAAGCGGCATAAAACAGACATCTGCTGTACGGGCGATCACCTCATAAATGGTCTCGCGCCCTTCATGGGTGGCGGTAATATCCAGAAAGCATAGCTCGTCCGCCCCTGCCGCATCATAAATACGGGCCTGTTCAACCGGGTCGCCCGCATCGACCAGATTAACAAAATTCACGCCCTTTACCACACGGCCAGCATGAACATCCAGACAAGGGATAACGCGCGCACTCAGCATCGCCTAGACCCCTTTGCCCGCTGCCAGCGCCAGCGCCTCGCGCAAATCAAGCCGCCCATCATAAAGGGCGCGTCCGGCAATGACCCCTTCAATGCCATTGGCAGATTTTTCCAGGCACGCTTGAATATCTTCAATGCCCTTGACCCCGCCCGAAGCAATAATCGGTATCGATACCGCATCGGCCAGGGCGGCCGTTGCTTCGGCATTTACCCCTGTCAGCGCACCATCGCGCGATATATCGGTAAAAATCACCGCAGAAACCCCGCAATCTTCAAACCGGCGCACCAGATCAACTGCTTCAATATCACTATCTTCCAGCCAGCCTTCTGCGGCAATGCGGCCATTTCGGGCATCTGCGCCAACTGCGATATGACCGGGAAAAGCCTTTGCCGCTTTTACCACCAATTTGGGGTTTTTCAGGGCGATGGTACCCAATATTACACGGCTAATGCCTGCACTTAGCCATGTTTCAATATCCTGCATGGTGCGGATACCGCCGCCCAGCTGGATACGCGCACCTGTCTTGCAAATAGCCTGTAACGCCTGCTGATTGGCACTTGCCCCTTTTAGCGCGCCATCCAGATCCACGACGTGTATCCATTCACAGCCCGCCGCGATAAATTTTTCGGCCTGAAGTTTCGGGTCAGGGGCATAAACCGTCATACGGTTAAAATCACCATGCAACAGGCGCACGCCCTGTCCATCTTTTAAATCAATTGCGGGATAAATCTGCATGGGAACTCTTTTACTCTTTTTTTACCGTGATAGATATAGACGCCTCTGGGCGATATGGGCAAGCCTAGCGTTTGCCCTCTTTTAATTGTTTGGTGAAATACAGACCAGGTACAAATTCATCCCCAACCATGGCATAATAGGGGTTTGTCCCAAAATGTTGATACCCCCGCGCTTCAAAGGCTCTGATGGCTCTGTCCTGGGTTGCGCGCACATCCAGATTTAGAATCTGATAGCCTTCCGAGCGGGCAAATTCTTCTGCTTCGGCCACCAATGCCTGTGCCAGGCCATGTCCACGTGCCCAGGGTGCCAGAAAGAAAGTGCGCAGCTGGCAAGTGGTTGCCTGTGCTTCATTATTGCGTGGCGGGCGAACAATCTGGCACGAGCCGGCAATCACATGATCCAGCTTGCCCATAAATAGATGATAATCAGGAACCAGCAAAATTCCGCGCCAGTAATCTTCCAGTACCGAGCGCGGCGGCGGGGCAAGCCAGCCAAATCCGCCCCCGGCCTCTATGGCTTCTTCGGTTGCATCACAAAGTTCTGATATATCATTTGCGCTTAATTCGGTAACCATCTCAACTGTTACCAGAGGCGTTCTTTGTGTTGTCATCTCATTCCTCTGTCTTATGCGCCTGTCTATGCCGGCAGCTGGTATTTCAGCCTGCGTTATTTCAGGGACGCCAGGATAAAAATGAATCCAGCATGGCCTGACCAGCCTGCTGGCTTTTTTCCGGATGAAATTGTGTCCCGATAATATTATCCCGGCCTATCAGGGCAGGCACCGCCATACCGTAATGGGCAACGGCCAATAGCTGGTCTTCTGGTACATCATCAAACACATAGCTATGGACAAAATACATCTGCCCATCACGCGGCAGGCTGGCACAAACAGGATGGCTATCCCGGGTTATTACAAGGCTGTTCCATCCCATATGCGGAATTTTCAATTTCCGGCTTTCCGGATCAGGCAAACAATCGACAAAATGACGTACCTTGCCGGAAATCCAGCCCAGACCCGGGGTGATATTGCCGCCTTCATGGCCTTCATCTGCCAAAAGCTGCATACCCACACAAATACCCAAAAAAGGTTTGGCTTTTTCACCAACCGCTTCTGTCAGGGCATCGACCATCCCGTCTATGGCTGATAGGCCAGCCTGGCAATCGGCAAAATGGCCAACACCGGGCAAAATGATATAGTCGCAATCCTGTAATTCATCTGCGCTGGCAAGGGTATGTACCTGCATGCCGGACTTGCGTGCAGCTGCATGGGCTACCGAATGGTGAACCGAGTGCAGATTGCCCGAACCGTAATCAATAATGCCGATGTTCATCATGTCTGTCTGTTATAGAGAGCCGCCAAGCACGCCCTTGGTTGAAGGGATACGCCCACCGCTTCTGGGGTCAATCTCGCAAGCCTGTCGCAAGGAACGCGCCAACGCTTTATAACAGCTTTCCACAATATGATGAGTATTTACCCCATATTCGTTTTCAACATGCAGGGTGATACCTGCCCCCATCGCAAAGGCCTGAAACCATTCGCGGAATAGTTCTGTTTCCATCGTGCCAAGCGTTTCAGATGGCAAATCAACATGCCAGACCAGAAATGGACGCCCCGATACATCCAGGGCCACCCGGCTGAGACATTCATCCATTGGCAACAGACAAGAAGCATAGCGATTGATGCCGGCACGCTCGCCCAATGCCTGTTTCAGCGCATCGCCAATTGCCCAGCCTGTATCTTCGGTGGTGTGGTGGGCATCGATATGCAAATCACCCTTTGCCTGGAGGGTAATATCCATCAGGCTGTGGCGTGCCAGCTGTTCCAGCATGTGATCCAGAAAGCCGATACCTGTTTGAATATCGTATTTTCCTGATCCATCAATGGTCAGGCTGACAGAAATTTCTGTTTCATTTGTTTTGCGTGTGACCTGTGCTGTTCTGCTCATAAAGCCCTCTTTTCTGGGTATTACCCCGCAATCCGAGGCCAACACATAGCAGTTTTTTTTCAAAAAAACCAGTATATCTCTGCCTTTGATGATGGCTGTTTTATGCGCTATCGCTGAAATCGATATTTTTTTCCTGTTTTAAATAGCCCTGAACCGCTTCAAAAAGCTGGCGGCATTCATCTGCTGAGAGACGGTCAATATTTTGTGCAAGCAAATTGGCCAGAAAGGTGGCTTCCGGGGCGAGGCTGGCCGTTGCCAGACTAGGCGAAGGATGCGACATCTGTGCAAGATATTTCAGCAATTCTGCCTCATCCCAGATAAGTTCGAGCCAGACACAAATCTGATCAACAAAGGCCGGGGAAGGCCGGCCACGCTTGCCATGTTCCAATGCAGAAATATAGGCAGAGGAAACGCCTAGAAATATGCCCTGATCTTTTATCGTCAGCCCTCTTTTCTGGCGCAAGCTGCGCATTTTCATCCCAAAGGGCGTCATCTATGCCTCCCTTATCCGCTTTAAGCGAACATATAAAGCGCCCGCCCCGCCATCTTGCGGCCGAGAAGGGCCAAAGGCGATAACATGGTAGCTTAAAGGTGGCTCGGATAGCCATTTCGGCACATTTACCCGCAAAACACCCTGTCCCATTCGGCCTTTGCCTGTAATCACCAGAATATTGCGCAATCCATTTTGCAGAGCAGTAGCAATAAAATGCTGTAAGCGCAGGCGTGCTTCAAGCTGGCTAAGGCCATGCAGGTCAAGCCGGGCTTCCAATGGCATTTTGCCTTGCTGGATCTTTTTGGCAGAGCTGCGATCAATGCCGGCATAGACAGGCTTTGCCAGATCGGCAGGCCCGATGATATGTCCGGATTTTTCCGCCTCCGGATTTTTTCCGCTATTTAACTGTCGCGCGACTTTGCCAGGCTTTTTGGCCGAGCTTGCAGGTTTTTTCACAAAAGCAGGTTTTTTTACCCGTTCGGCTGGCAGCTCAACAGGCGAGATACGCGTAGAGGATTGGCGTTTAACTGTTTTGGCGACATCATCCCACAGGGCACGGGCATCTTCTTCTGGCCGGCTGGCCGTCTTCTGGCCGGTTTTTGGTTTTCCAGATGGATTTTTATTTGCGGCCATAATCGTACCCAACCCTTCCAGATGAGGAACATATTTTTAAACCGTCAAGTTTTAATTTTCATCCTCAACACGGGTTTCCACCAATTTCCAATTTGGATCAGCAAGAGTTGTATCTCTTTCAAACACCCAGATATCGGTAATTTTTACCTTTGCTTCAGACTCATCTTCCAGCACGACCCCGTTTTTATCGGTTACCAGACGGGTTTGCAGGCTAACAAACTGAACCGTGACAGAAGCAACATTATCCACTACCTCGCCATCCAGCAGCTGAACATCTTCAATTTCATCGATTGTGATATCCAGCCTGTCACCACGCTTGTTGCGGTCATGCACCGACTGGGCGAATTCCTGATACAGATCAAAAGCCAGCAAGCGGCGCAAACTGGCCAAATCGCAATCGGCAAACGCGCCTAACACCATCGAAAAGGCAGAGGCCGCCCCGGTCATAAATTCATCATCGCGGAAATCGGAGTCTGCCTGACGAACCGCTGTCAGCCCCTTGCCATTTATCGGATTTTTATCTTTGTGCAAGGGGACAATTTTTTCATCCTGTGCACCGCTATCATTCGCCGCATCGCCGCTGAAACGTTGTAATTCCTCGCGCTTTTGTTCGAACCCGTCGCGGCTGCCCAAAATTGAGCGCAGACGAAAAATAAGAAATAGGGCAATCGCGGCAAATATCAGAATATCAATAAAGGGCATGACAAATATCTGTTCAAATAAGGGTTTCAGGGCGAGGTGTTCACTTCTGCCGGATTATGCCATAAAATTATCATGGTTTGCATCCAAAAGAATGACTTCCTATATGTTACCATATGGGGTGAGCCCTATCAGATGCAAGCTGGAGATAAAAAATGCTGTTTTATATGCTTATTTTATTTGGCCTTTACGGGTGGATTGAATTTGAAGCGCTGATTTTAATCGGCAATGAAATTGGTGGTTTGGCCAGCTTTTTAGGGATTTTTGTCACCGCTTTTATTGGTATGTGGCTGTTGCGCGCACAAGGGCAGGCGGTGATGATGCGCTGGCAGTCAAATCTGAACAGGGGCGAGATCGAAACTGATTCTCTGGCAAGCGGGCTGTCTTTATTGCTGGGCGGGTTTTTGATGCTATTGCCTGGCTATGTAACCGATGCTATCGGCATTTTATGTTTTGTGCCGGGTGTGCGTTTTATTATCGGCAATGCGCTGTTATCACGCCTGCATATCGCCAAAGTCCAGAATATGTTTGGTGCGCGTTTCGCAGGCGGGTTTGCCGGAACACCCGAAGAAGGGTTTGGCACACCCGAAGAGGGGTTTGGCCAAACGAGCAGCCGACCCTATCGCCGGAAAACGCTGGATGGGGATGTGATTGAGGGCGATTTTAAGGAAAAAGATTAACAATAGATTAAGCGAAACGGCTTTGAGTTGCCTCATGCTTGCCGCTAATTCTTAAGGCTGTTAACAATAAGCGCAATCTACACTAAATTTGATTGGAAAAAGAATTATGGCTGAATCAAAAACCAAAGCAAAAGAAGAAAAAGCAAAAACAGAAACCGGCAAAAAAGCATCCGAAAAAGCGGCCGCGGGAATAGAAACAAGACAGGCTGTTCAACCGCAAGTCGCCTTGCATGCCCAATATATCAAGGATTTTTCGTTTGAAAGCCCCTCTTCACCGGATGTTTTTTTAAATCAGCCCGGCCAGCCAAATGTGGAAGTGGCCGTAAATGTCGCCTCCTCCAGGCTGGAAAATAACCATTTTGAAGTTGTGCTGAAAATCGCTGCCACCGCAAAAACCGAAGATAAAACCATCTTTGTGGTGGAATTAAGCTATGGCGGTATCGCCTCCTCCAATGTAACAGATGAGAAAATGTTGCATCCGCTCATTGCAATTGAAGGGCCGCGCCTGTTGTTCCCGTTTGCCCGGGCGGTGGTCGCCAATATTACCCGCGAAGGCGGATTTTTGCCGCTTAATCTGAATCCGATAGATTTCCTTGCCCTTTATCAGCAAAATATGGCCCAGCAACAAGCTGCTGCCAGTTCAGCTGAAAAGAGCAAGTAAGGATTTCAGCAGGCTAAAAACTATTCCGGCTTTTTAGCTTCCGGCGAGGCAGATAGCCGCCAGATAGGGTCGCGCATTTTATCCAGCAAGGCATGATGCGCGGCCAGCTCTTCTGGGCTTGCAGCAAAAGAACGGGCAGGACGAATAGGCCGCTGGGTTATTTCAAACCCGGATAGAGTATCTGCCTCGTCATCTGTTTTATCGCCAGTGCCTGCAGGTGTTTCAGGCTCTTGCATCAAGGCAAGACCGGGCTGTCTGCCGCCCTGTAATTCAACAAACACCCCTGCCAGTAAATCGGCATCAATGAGCGCACCATGCAGATCGCGGTGACTATTATCGATAGAAAAACGGCGGCATAGCGCATCCAGACTGGCTTGCGCGCCGGGGAATTTTTGCCTGGCCAGCATCAGCGTATCGGTCACGCGGTTATCTTGCAAAAGCGGTTTTTCACACCGCGCCAACTCGGCATTTAAAAAACCAACATCAAACGGGGCATTATGAATGACCAGCATATCCTCGCCCACAAACTCAAGAAAGGCGTCGGCTATTTCGGCAAATACGGGCTTGTCCGCCAGAAATTCACTGCTGATACCATGAATGGCTTGCGCCCCTTCATCAATATCGCGTTCAGGATTGATATATAAATGCAGCTGGCCACCTGTCAGTGTATAATTCACCATTTCCACCGCGCCAATTTCAATAATGCGATGGCCATCCTTTGCCGACAGGCCGGTCGTTTCTGTATCCAGAATAATATGGCGCATGAAATCCCCGGTTTTCTTCTTTTTAAGCTGCCCCCATCCTAGCGCTATCTGTAAAGTGCTGGCAAGAGAGGGAAAAATAGTCTTTTTGTTAAATTATCTGATTCTGGGCCTTTATCTGATTCTGGTAAGCCATTTTTTTAGACGGCGCCGGCTTTCTGCCTGGCCAAGCGAGGTTGGCAGAGCTAAATCGGATAGCCTGATTTTGTCTGATTGCGGCAATTGGGCTTTAATTATCTGGGCAAATTTTTTCTTTGTCATATTCGGTCGTCGCAAGGCGCGTTGCCGCAATATCCGCATTGGCGCCCAGACTGTGACCAGATAATCGCATCCCGCATCCCCGCCTGTTTCAAATAAAAGCGGTACATCCAGCACCGCAAAGGATTTCCCTGCGCGCTGGATATCAGCTAAAAAACGCTGGCGGGATTGATAAACAAGCGGGTGTACTATCTCTTCCAGGGCTAATCTTGCGTCTGGCAAGGCAAATATTTTCTGCCCCAGAGCCGGCCT
>JAURQT010000115.1 GCA_030835985.1 Alphaproteobacteria bacterium | reverse complement strand
GGTGGTCGCTGATGATGACGGGGTGGTGATTGTTCCGCGTCTGGAAGCCAAAGAAGTGTGCCAGAAGGCCGAAGAAAGGCTGGCCAATGAAGAGGAAAAACGCCAGTTGCTGGCCAAGGGCGAGATGGGGCTGGATTTATATAATATGCGCGAACGCCTGGCCAAAGAAGGGCTGGAATATGTCGAGGATCTGGATACGCTTGGCAGCTTTAACGGCATTAATTGCAAGAACAGGGGATAAGCCATGATTATTGACTGTCACGGTCATTACACCACGACCCCGCCTGCGGTGGAAAGCTATCGCAATGCCCAAAAGGAAATATTGAAAACCAACCCGGATCATATTTTCGAAAAGGGGCAGATAGATGTTTCAGATGATGAAATCCGCGAAAGCATCGCTACCAACCAGCTGAAATTACAACAAGAGCGCGGCACGGATTTAACCATCTTTTCACCACGTGCCAGCTGGATGGGACATCATGTTGGCAATGCCAGTACATCGCAAGCCTGGACAGAACAGCAAAATGACCTGATCAAGCGGGTCTGTACGCTGTTTCCGGATAATTTTACCCCTGTCTGTCAATTGCCGCAAAGCCCGGAAACCGGCATCGATGCCAGCATTAACGAGCTGGAACGATGCGTTAGTCAGATGGGCTTTATCGGCTGCAATCTTAACCCTGACCCGTCGGGGGGCTTTTGGAAGGATGCCCGGCTGGGCGATAAATACTGGTATCCGTTTTATGAAAAAATGGTAGAGCTGGATGTCCCGGCCACGATCCATGTATCCGGGGCGTGCCATCATTCCCTTGATACTACCTCCAGCTATTATTTGGGGGCAGATACAACCGCCTTTGTGCATTTGATGTTTTCCGAGGTTTTTGCCGACTTTCCCACGCTAAAGATCATTATTCCGCATGGCGGCGGGGCTGTACCCTATCATTGGGGACGGTTTCGCGGCATTGCCCAGGATAAGGGGCTGGGCGATCTGGATGAGCGGGTGTTGGACAATATCTATTTTGATACTTGCGTCTATCACCAGGATGGCATTGATTTATTGCTGGATGTTATTCCAACGAAAAATATCCTGTTTGCGTCTGAAATGATCGGTGCGGTCAGAGGGATTGATCCCAGAACCGGCCATTATTATGACGATACCAAGCGTTATATTGATGGCAATACCGCATTAAATGCCGAAGAAAAAACAGCGATTTTTAGCGGCAATGCGAAAAAAGTCTTTCCGCGCTTAAAAATCTAGATAATAGAGAGTTCAGAGATGACCCAGCAAACCACGCAAATTGTCATTATCGGGGCAGGGCCATCCGGGCTGGCGCTCGGGGCGAAGCTGAACAAGCTGGGTATTGATAATATTATTCTGGAAAAACAGACAAAAGAATATGTGCTGGCCAGAATTCGTGCCGGTATTTTGGAACAAACCACTGTTGATTTTTTATCCGATATTGATGCCAGCGATCGTTTGAAAGAAGAAGGCATTCCCCATCACGGGGTGCAATTGGCCTATGATAACCAGCTGATGCAAATCGGGCTGGGGGAAAATACAGGCGGCAAAGTGGTTACCGCCTATGGCCAGACAGAAGTGACAAAAGATTTATGCGATATCCGCGAGAAATCCGGCAGATCTGTTATCTATCAGGCAGAAGATGTCAGCTTGCATGATTTCGATACAGATGCCCCTTATGTCACCTATCGCACAGACGGAACAAACCATCAAATTTACTGCCAGATAATTGCAGGTTGTGACGGCTTTCACGGGGTAAGCCGCGCTTCTGTTCCCAAGGCAGCCTTGAATATTTTTGAAAAAACCTATCCTTTTGGCTGGCTGGGCGTTTTATCGGATGTACCGCCTGTATCGGCTGAAGTTGTCTATGCCAATACGCCCCGGGGCTTTGCGCTTTGTTCCATGCGTTCCTGGAGCCGGTCGCGCTATTATATTCAATGCACACCGGATGACCATATTGATAACTGGTCAGATGATCGTTTTTGGGATGAGCTGCGCCGCCGCTTGCCAGATGCGCTGGGTGAAGCCATGGAAACAGGCCCTTCTATTGAAAAATCCATTGCCCCCATTCGCAGCTTTATTTCCGAGCCTATGCGCTTTGGCCGGTTGCTGCTGGCAGGCGATGCTGCCCATATCGTTCCGCCAACAGGGGCAAAAGGGCTGAACCTTGCCTTCTCCGATATTTTCTATCTGAGCGAGGCGGTAAAGGCCTTTTTTGATAAAAAAGATGAAGCTGCGCTGGATCAGTATTCACAAAAAGCATTGAAACGGGTGTGGAAAGCCCAGCGCTTTAGCTGGTATCTGACCAATCTTACCCATCGTTTTAGCGATGATCCCTTTGACCAGCGTGTAAAGGAAGCCGAGCTGGATTATATCCGCCATTCCGTTGCCGGACGGCAAATGATCGCGGAAAATTATGTCGGTATGCCTTTTTAAAACAGGAAAAATCGATGAAAAAAATAGGCTTTTTAGGATATGGCGAAGCCGGCCAGGCAATGGCAAAGAGCTTGCTGGAAAAAACAGAAGGTCTTGGCATTTTTGCCTTTGATATTGCATGGGATGCACAAAAGGCAGCAAACCATTCAGCAGTAACAGCTATCAGGGAGGCAAAGGAATTTACCTGTTCTGTTGCCGTGATTATCAGCGTGGTCACCGCTGATCAATCCATAAGGGCAGCTGAATCCATCGCCCCCTTCCTGTCAAAGGGCCAGTATTTTATCGATGGCAATTCGGTTTCCCCCGGCACGAAACGGGCCACAGCCGATATCATCCATAAAGCCGGGGCGATTTATATTGATATGGCGATTATGGCGCCTATATTGCCAGCCGGACATCAAACCACTATTTTGCTGGCAGGCGCGCAATCAGAGGCTATTCGCGGCTTTTTCAGCGAGCTGGGCTTCAACCATGACTGGGAGGGCGAGGAAATCGGCTCCGCCTCGGTGGTAAAGATGCTGCGTTCTGTTCTGATAAAGGGCGTTGAATCCCTTATTTGCGAGAGTATGGCCGCTGCCGAAGGGCTGGGGCTGAGCCAGCGCATTTTAACCTCTGCTGGCAAAACGCTGGGCATTGATAATATGGTCGGGCTGGCAGATTATGTGATGGAACGGGTAGCGGTTCATGGCCGGCGGCGCTCGGCTGAAATGGCAGAAGTTGCCAAAACCTTGCAAGAGCTTGGCCTGTCCAATGATATGGCAGCGGGATGTGCAACCCATCAGGGGCGTATCGCGGATATGACCCTTGGCGAGGCCTTTGTTGAGGGTGTGCCGCAGGATCATCTGGTTCTGTCCGCCCTTATCCGTGCGCGCCAGCTGGATGGGCAAAAATAAAACAGACCGCCCCATATAACAGCCTGTATTTCAAGATTGACTGCCAGAGCCATTCTGTCATGCTGGTAATGTAATGCGATAGGCTATAAGAGGGTTATTTTCCCAACGCCAGACAGCCGGACGCGTATCTGCTTTTTTAAAAACCATAACGGAGGGCATGATGAATAATATGCTGCTGTATGATGAGCAAAAGAATTTTCAAAACACCCCGATGGAAAACAGCTTTTTCCATACGGTTCCGCTAGCCTCGGCAATGGGGGCAGAAATTGTCGGGCTGAATATTGCCGATATTAGTGATGCCTCTTTTGATGCGCTGGCCGCAGCGCTTTACCACCATAAAATGATTTATTTGCGGGATCAGGAACTTACCTATGAAATGCAGGAAAATCTGACCCTGCGCTTTGGCGAGTTTGGAACAGATGCCTATACAAAAGGCCTGGAGGGGCATCCCAATATCCAGCCGGTTATCAAAGAGGCTGATGCAAAATCGAAAATGGTATTTGGCGGCGGCTGGCATACAGACTCGCCTTTCCTTGCCCAGCCCCCTTCGGTCAGCCTGTTATATTCAGTCCAAATCCCGCCCTATGGCGGCGACACCATCTGGTATAATTCGGCAATGGCCTATGATAATTTATCCGATGTGATGAAAAAGATGATAGCCCCATTGAAAGTGCATATGTCCGGTGAAAAGGTGGTTGCCAGCCTGAACGGGTTGCGCCAGCGTTCCGAAGACAAGCAAATCGGCAATATGTGGGATAATATTGACGAACAGGCGATGATAGACGGGAATTTTCACCCGCTTGTGCGTACCCACCCTGAAACAGGGGAAAAAGCCCTGTTTATCGACAAGGTTTATGCCAAGGGCTTTGAGGGGATGAGCGCGTATGAATCCGCCCCGCTGATAGATTTTCTGGTCAGCCATATCACGCAAGAGGTGTTTTCCTGCCGTCTTAGATGGTCGGAAAAAACCCTGTGCCTGTGGGATAACCGGCTGGTATTGCATCGTGCCTTTAATGATTATGACGGGTTTCGGCGCGAGATGCTGCGTACCACTGTCAAAGGTGAAACCCCGGCATAAGACAGGATAGCGGTACCAAATTAAACTAAGGATAGAACTGCAATGACATTAACTCTGGATGATTTGCAAGCCCATTACCCGGACACCCCGAAAGGGATGAGCGATGCGGAATGGCACGCCCGAATTGATCTGGCGGCTACCTATCGGCTGACTCATTTTTATGGCTGGACAAGTGTTGTTTATAACCATATCACCTTGCGGGTTCCCGGCACTGATACCTTTTTGATCAATGCCTTTGGGGTACGCTATGACGAGATTACCGCCTCCAATCTGTTGCTGATCGATTTGGATGGCAATCAGATTGATCAGAAAAGTGGATGGCCGGTCAATAAAGCAGGCTATCTTATCCATTCTGCGGTGCATCGCGCCCGGCCAAATGATTTGCATTGCGTAATGCATACCCATGAAACTTATAGCCAGACGATGGCCGCCCTGAATGTTGAAGTGGTCCCGATGGTTCAGGAAGCCTGCCAGCTATATGAACGCATTGGCTATCACGAATTTGAAGGGATTGTTCTGGATGCCAGCGAACAGGAAAGGCTGGTCGCTGCATTAGGGACAGATAAACACACGCTGGTCTTGAAAAATCATGGCCTGTTAACCGCAGGGCCAAGCGCGGCATGGGCCTTTATCCGCCACCAGCATTTTATCCGCAATGCAGAAATTCAATTACGGGCTATGGCCTCCGGCGGGGAAATCAGCAAATTATCGCCCGAAGTCATGCGCCATACCCGCCACCAGTTTGAAGGCGGGGATGCCCAAGGCGGGGCAGCGGTACGCCATCCTGAATGGCCGGCTTTCCTGCGCCTTTTAGACAGTATTGACCCTGGCTGGAAAAGCTAGGCTGGCCTGCCAAACCCCTCAGGCAGGGGTCATAAATTTATCAAAATAGCTGGCCAGCCCCTGATGGTCATCCAGGCTGAAAATGCCGCCTACATACTGATCGGGACGCACCACAACCAGCGCCCCTTTTTGCCGGTCAATGCCGCGCATATCAAAAACATCCTGACCAGATTTTCCATCGGCACAAAAGATTTTTTCATAATCTTTCAGCCCGAGCGTTCCTTTCTTCGGGAACAGAAAATCCGGCATTGCGCTTAATTCGACCTCGCGAAAGCCCTCTTGCAAGACAATTCGCAAATCAAAGACATGATCTGTTTCAGCTGTCTTTGGCTGATAGCACAAAAGCGGCGAGCGCATATCATTTTGCAGAAAATCACATAAAGACTTTATTCCGCCCAGTTCATCCCTGCCAGAAGAGAGCGGCCGGGCAAAGGCAAAAATACGCCACCGTCCATCTGCCTTTACACAATGCCCCAGATGAACAGGCTTGGCATCTGCCAGCCTGATAGCCGGGGCAGAATGAAAGCGCATACCCATGACAAAACCCGGTGCAAGCCCTTGATGGGTATCATCGCACGTCAAGAGACCTGCATCATAACGGGTTTCCACCCCGGCGGTATAGCGGGCGTGTTTTTGGAAATAGGCCTGGAAGGCACGGGATTCATCCGCGCTGGTTTTTGTTTCTTCCTGATTTTGGCGAGAGCTGAACAGACGGGCAATTTCCTTGTCAAACTCTATCAGCTCTTTTGCGACCGCGCGGCGTTCATCTGAATAGCTATGCAACAGATGCGGCTGGCTTTGGCCGCGCAGGACAGCTGCCAGTTTCCAACCCAGATTAAAGCTGTCCGCCATGGAAACATTCATCCCCTGCCCGGCTTTCGGACTGTGGGTATGACACGCATCCCCGGCGATAAAGGCACGCGGCATAGCCGGGCTTCCAGCCACATCATCAAAGGACGTACAGACACGCTGGCC
>JAURQT010000114.1 GCA_030835985.1 Alphaproteobacteria bacterium | reverse complement strand
TCGGGGGGAGAATATCGGGATCGTCGATATTCGCGATATAAGAGAGCGTCAAAAGCTGGGCTTTATTCCGGGCAGCTATCATGCCCCGCGCGGTATGCTGGAATTTTGGGTCGATCCGCAAAGCCCGTATTTCAAGGAAATTTTTGGCCAGGATAAGCGTTTTATCCTGCATTGTGCTTCTGGCTGGCGCTCGGCACTTAGTGCGGCCACGCTACAGGAAATGGGTTTTGATGCAGAACATATCCAGGACGGTTTTTCCGGCTGGCTGGAAGCAGAAGGCCCTGTCGAGATGCCCGAGGCCCCCACCATCAAAAAGCCAGAGCGATAGAGGCAAAAAAAGATGGGTTTGGATAAAAACATACCGCTCGGCTATATGCAGCGCACCACAGAATATTATCTGGGGCTGGGATATGATAATCCCTATCAATGGGCTAATTTTACAGATGTTCCGTTTGTTCCGCCGGTTAAGCCGCTTGCAAAAATGCGGGTGGCGATTGTTACAACCGCTGCCCCCTATCAGCCGGATAGGGGCGATCAGGGGCCGGGGGCGGCCTATAATGCATCGGCTAAATTCTTTTCAGTCTATCAATTGCCTATTGACCCTGTACCGGATTTGCGTATCTCGCATATCGCCATTGATCGCACCCATACTACCGCAGAAGATAGCGGAACCTATCTGCCGCTGGCCGCCCTGAAACGGGCTGAAAAATCAGGCATTATTGGCAGTATCGCGCCCCATATCTATGGCTTTCCAACCAACCGCTCGCAGCGCACCAATATCGATAAGGATGCCCCGCAGCTGGTCAGAATGCTGCACGCGGACAAGGTGGATGCTATTATAGCTGTTCCCAATTGCCCGGTGTGCCATCAATCGGTTTCGATTGCTGCCCGTGCCGCCGAAGAAGCTGGCATCGCATCTGTTATTATGGGATGTGCGCTGGATATTGTTGAATATGTAGGCGTACCGCGCTTTTATTTTTCCGATTTTCCGCTTGGCAATAGCTGTGGGCGCCCGCATGACCCGGCCTCTCAGGAGGCAACGCTCAAAGGGGCGCTTGATCTGCTTATCCAGGCCGATACGCCGCGCACCAGCTGGCACTCGCCCCTTGGCTGGCGGGGGGAAAAAAACTGGAAAGAGGATTATTCAAACATCGCAAAACTTTCCGCTGCAGAAATTGCCAAAAGGCGGGCAGATTTTGATAATGCCAAAGAAGATGTCAAGGCCAGCCGACAACAAAGCGCCTAGACAAAGCGGCCAGACAAAGCGCCCAGATAAAGCGCCTACTCTATACCCCATTCTGTTAACACATCGCGATTATGCGCGCCCAGTTGCGGCGGTGCGGCATGATAGCTGGCCGGCGTTTTCGATAATTTGGGCGGATAGGCCACCCCTTTAAAACTGGCTCCATCCTCGCGCGGCAGACTTACCTCCATTTGCCGGTGTTGCAGGTGCGGGTCGCCAAATATAGCCGGGATATCATTAATCGGCCCGCAAGGAACATTTACAGCCTCCAGCAAGGCTATCAGCCTGTCTTTTTCAAAAGATACAATCTGGTCTGCCAGCCTCTGATCGGTTAATTCCCTGTTTTGACAGCGCGCTTCATTGGTTTTAAACCGTTCATCTTCTGCCATTTCTGCCATGCCCAACACCTCTGCCAGCCGGGCAAACTGGCCATCATTTCCGCAATTGATAATGACATACCCATCTGCAACCGCAAATACGCGGTACGGCACAATGCTGGGGTGATTATTGCCCATGCGTTGCGGTGTTATCCCGCAATTCAGCCAGTTAGAGGATTGATTGGCCAGCATCGCTACCTGACAATCCAGCAAGGCACAATCAATATGCTGACCCTCGCCTGAACGGGTGCGGTAATGCAAGGCCGCTAAAATCGCGCTGACCGCATTAAGGCCAGTGAACAGATCGCAAATCGCTACCCCTACCTTAACCGGCTCTGCACCTGGCGTACCATCTGGCTGACCCGTGATGCTCATCAGGCCGCCCATTCCCTGAATCAGAAAATCATAGCCCGGGCGATGGGCATAAGGCCCTGACTGGCCAAAGCCGGTAATCGAACAATAAATCAGGCGCGGATTAATCTCTTTTAAAGCATCATAATCCAGACCATATTTTTTCAGGCCGTCCAGTTTAAAATTTTCCACCAGAATATCGGCTTTTTTGGCCAGCTCGCGCACTATCTGAACATCTTCTGCGCGCGTGAAATCCAGGCTGACAGAACGTTTATTGCGATTACAACAGGCAAAATAGGCAGCCTCGCTGCGCTTGCCTGTCTCATCCTCGATAAAGGGCGGGCCCCAGCCGCGTGTATCATCCCCGGCATTGGGGTTTTCTATCTTCACCACATCTGCCCCTAAATCGGCCAGCATCTGGGTAGCCGAAGGCCCTGCCAGAATACGGCTTAAATCAAGAACTTTTACACCCGCCAGGGCAGAAGGGTTAGAAGGGGAATGCGCCATGTCAGTGCCTTTAAAATAAAATACCGGATGCTAACCAGATTAGTGTCTGACAGCTTTTTTAACAACCGCAAAGGCTTGCTAAATCTGTATAAAGCTGGATAGGCTTTTAAGAGCAAAAAAGGAGTGTAGCGATTATGGATTTTTCTTTGTCTGCCGAACAACAGGCACTTATTGATACCACGGCTAAATTTGCCGCAGCCGAATTGCCGGATATGGCCAGGAAGATAGAAGAAACAAGTACACCGCCCCCGAAAAGTCTGTTGAAACGCTATGCCGAGCTTGGCCTGTTGGGGGTGAATTTGCCGATAGAATATGGCGGCGGCGGGATGAGCCATCTGGATGCGGTACTGGTCTTGGAAGAGCTGGCTAAAATTTCCTGTGCCGTTGCGTTTCCTGTTTTTGAGAGCAGTTTTGGCCCTGCCCTTGCCATCGCCCATTTTGCGCCCGAAGAAATGCGCCAGCGTGTGCTGCCTCTGGTTTGTAGCGGCGAGATGATCATTGCTGTTTCCATGTCCGAGCCGCAAGCCGGCACAGCCCTGACAGATTTAAAAACAACCGCCACCGTCAAAGCCGACAAGGTGATTGTCAATGGCACGAAACGCTGGTGTTCGGGGGCAGGTCATGCCGATGCCTATCTGGTATATTGCCGGCTATCAGATGACCCGGGCGCGAAAGGCATTGGCGCGGTGCTGATCGAAAAAGACACGGATGGCTTTAGCTTTGGGGCAGCCGAGCATCATATGGGATTTCACGGTATCCCCAGTGCCGATATGTATTTTGATGCGGTAGAAATTCCGGCCAGCAATATAGTTGTTCCCGCCGGCGGGTTTAAACAATTAATGGAAGCCTTTGATCTGGAGCGGTGCGGCAATACCACAATGAGCCTGGCGTGTGCCCAGTCTGCCTTTGATATCGCGCTGGCCTATGTTCAGGAGCGCCAGCAATTTGGCAAGCCACTGGTCGATTTTCAGGCGGTACAGCTCAGCATCGCTGAAATGAAGATGAAGCTGGATGCCGCAAGATTGCTGCTCTACCGGGCGGTGGTTGGCGCCCAAAATGGCCTGCCCAGCATTGCCGATAGCTCTATTGCGAAATGCTATGCCAACGAGATTACCAGAGAGGTGACAGGGGCTGCCTTGCAATTAATGGGCGGTTATGGCTATTCAACAGCCTATCCGATGGAACAGAAAATGCGCGA
>JAURQT010000113.1 GCA_030835985.1 Alphaproteobacteria bacterium | reverse complement strand
TATCGATTTCCGGCATCCAGTCCGCCTTGTCTGCGGCGTGCATATCGCGCACGCCAACCCCCCAGCCATCTGGCCATTTCGTCACTTCCCCGCCAAGTGCCTTTGCCACAGCCTGATGGCCAAAACAAATGCCGCATACCGGCTTTTTGGCCGCATCACAAGCACGAATAAAGGCAAAAAGCGGCTCTAGCCAGCTATGAGTTTCATATACCCCGGCCGCAGAGCCGGTAATAATATAGCCATCAAAATCATCGATATGGGCAGGCAGCTCGCCATCAAAAACAGCCAGGCTGGTAAAGGTAAATTGCGGGGGCTGGCTATCGCTGGCCGGGCGGTTCAGCAGCCGGGCAAACATTTCCGGATAATCTGGAAAGCTATCTGAAATGGCCTTGTTGGTCTGGCCAGTGCGCAAAATCGCAAGATGCATCAAAACCGCTCCTTATGCTCGATAGCCAGGCACATTATCTGCCTGACCTGTTTTCTTTTATCGGAATTTACACTGTCAGGCTATCTCAGAATAGACGCAGCAGGTCGCCTGGCTTTCAGCTATCGCGTTCTATCCTGTCGGGCAGGGGCGGCTGCGGGTCATTCTCTGCCTGTTTTTGTAGCAGATATTCCAGAACAAATAGCCGAAGCGTCCCTGAAAGCCCGCTGCCATTTTGCGGATCGCGGCCATCATCTATCTCCGATATGAGGCTGGCAACCGATTGTTCGCGCATGGCGGCAATATGACAGATTTGCTGCCAAAATTCTGCCTCCAGAGAAATAGAGGTCGCATGGCCATGTAAAGATACAGAATATTTTTTCATGGCCAATCCTATGGGCTGTTATCGCTATCGGCCAGCCGCAGACAGGCGACTGCCTCGATATGGGTGGAATAGACAAATTGATCGACCAGCGTCACGCTTTCCAGGGCATAAAGATTATCTGCCATCAGGCTGGCCAGGTCGCGTGCCAATGTCCGCGGATTACAGGAAACCATGAATATCTGGCTAATTCTGGCATGGCGCAGCTGATCTATCTGGGCATCTGCGCCCTGTCGCGGCGGGTCAAGAATGACGCTGTCTATCTGTTTTAATTCTGCTGGCAGAAGCGGGGCAGCAAACAGATTGCGGCGCTCGAACCGGGCTTGCTGACCAAATCCGGCTTGATGGGCGGCGCTTTCAAACGCGGATATGGCCGGGCCATCTATATCTATGGCGTGCAGATGAACCCTTTTTGGCAACAGACCAGCAGAGAGCGTGCCTGCCCCGCAAAACAGATCCAGAACATGGCTGTTATCGGCAATTTTGCTGGCAATAAGGCTGCGCATCACCTGTTCGCCTTCTGCACTGGCTTGCAAAAAAACAGCAGGCGGCAAAATAACAGGCAGGCCAAAGCTGGAAAGCTGTGCCTGTTTTGGAGCAAGCAAGGTGATAGCTTCGCTGCTGCCTGGTTGCAAAAGAGACAGGCGGGCTATGGCGTGGAGCCTATCTGCCTTTGCAGCTGTGCTGGCCATAACCGTTTGCTGATCGCCAGCAATTTCATCATCCGGTAGCAGGGTGATATCCGCGCCTTCTGCCAGCAGATTAATATGCAAGCGGCCTGTATCGCCATTTTGCAAGCCGACAAATGCCCAGCTTTCGAGGGGCGCAAGCAGCGCTTTAATCTGGGGGTGCAGGATAACACATCCCTCCACCGGCTCAATAAAATGGGTCTGCCGGCCAAGAAAGCCAAGAATGGCCGCCTCACGGGTGCGCCGATAGGAAAAAGTCGCGCGGCGCCTGGTATTCTCCTCTCCCCAAAAGGGGGGCAGCCAATTGACCAGTCCGATACCGGCATCCATCAAGCATTTTTCCAGAAAGCCGGTCTTCCAGCTTTGATAGCTTTTCTGGCTTAGATGCTGGAGCTGGCATCCGCCGCATTTGCCAAAAGCCGGGCAGGGGGCATCGCGCCGTTCCGGGCTGGCTTTTTGCAGCTCTGTCAGGCTGGCGCGGATACCTTGGGCATTTACCGCTACCGGCTGGGCGATAACCACCTCGCCGGGCAGGGTTTCCGGCACAAAGACAGGATAGGATTTTGGTGTGTAATCAATGCTATATTCAGCCTGACCCACCCCATCCCCGCGTCCGCCAATATGGGTGATTTCCAGCGTGACAGGCGGGCTATTGCGTGGCAATTTTTTCAGGTTCTCGCGCCCCGCCTGATGATGCTTCTTTTTCAGGCCAGCCTGTTTTTTAGTCCGCCAATGGCGGGAATGTGGGCGCATATTCTTTTCCAGCTCACCATACCAATTTTTTTGGTATTATCCGGCCTAGTGACACAATGAACGACTAAACCAGATAACTCTGCCTATAATTCTTATATCATTCAGATTACGCTGATAAGCAGAATATTGCGTGTCCGCATTGGAAATTCTGGCAAGTATCGGGTCGGTATCGGGAATAACCTCTATCCGTTTCACCATAATGCCGACCCCGTCAAATATCGCAAAAATGCCAGGCGGGCTGGTGATACTATCCATGATATTTATCATGATCGCATCGCCATCGGATAAAACAGGCTCCATCGAGTCCCCGCGAATCTTTAGCAAACGAAGGTCAGCCGGATTGCCTATCCAGACCGTTCTTCATGTTATCGGTATCGCCCTAAGGGATGCCATTTTTGCCGATAGAGAGTTAAATGCCGAAAAGGTAGACGAGCATGACCCGCATTTTGAACGCCTGGAATAAGCTTCTATATTCCGGCTTAATAAGCCCGTTTGGCGGCAAAGCGCGCACCGGAAACAAGCGCCTGTACCAGTACGTTTTCCTCTATTTTCCCAAGCGGGGCAAGGGCGGTAATGGCGGCTTCTGCCTCAATTTTCGCATGGGCGAGGGCGCGTTCCACCGCGTTGTGACGGCTTAATATATCGCGGGCCATCTGCAAATCGCCCTCGCGGTATTCCTGCTGGCTGAGGGTGCGCGTCCAGAAATCGCGCTCTTCTGCTGTGCCCTCCTGCCAGGCCAGAATGACCGGCATAGTGATCTTGCCATCATAAAAATCATCGCCGCATTTTTTGCCCATCACATCGCTATCTGTGCCGTAATCCAGCGCATCATCACAAATCTGAAAGGCGCGGCCAAGAGCCAGCCCATAATCATGCATCGCCCGGCAGATGCTGTCGGATGTCTGGCCGACCCGGGCACCTGCCTCGGCAGCGGCGGCAAATAAAATGGCGGTTTTATTGGTGATGACGCCGATATAATCTTCCATCTTGCTATCGGGCGTGCCGGCCATGCTCATCTGCATCACCTCGCCTTCGGTAATCCGTGCCGAGGCAGAAGACAGCATCCGCAATATTTCCATATCGCCCGTGCTGACCATCAGCTCAAAGGCTCTGGCAAACAGAAAATCTCCTACCAGAACAGACGCCTCATTTCCCCATAGCGCATTGGCGGTATCGCGCCCGCGCCTCTTTTCCGACATATCTATTACATCATCATGTAACAGGGTGGCGTTATGGATAAATTCCACCGCCGCGGCCAGATAGAGCGCTGCTTTTGGCGTTTCTGCCTTTTGCGGATCCGGGCTGCCTGCCATCGCCCCCAGCAGGGTCAGCATCGGGCGCATCCGCTTTCCCCCGGCAGCGATCAAATGGCCTGCCAGCTCGGGGATCAGCGGCACATCCGAGGCCATCTTCTCCAGGATAACGCTATTTACATCTGCCATTGCGCCCGCGCACAAGCCGACCATCCCATCCAGAGACGGGGCAGGCAGTTGGGCAGATGCGCGATCGCTTGCAACAGAATTTTCCATAGGATTTTACTTAAGGCGGTTCACGGCACGGGGCAAGGAAAAAAGTGCGGCTACTCTCACGCCTTCCCGTTAAAAAGGCTTGGAATATCGGGGCGGATACCTGATACTGGGCGGTATGGAATGTCTGGTAAAAACATGCTGTCCTGTCCGGCTGACCTTGTTGCAATCCTTGCTGAGTGCGGCCGATATACCTTATGTGATTTTTGACCAGCATATATCGGCACTGGAAGCCGGTATCGGGGCATTTCCGCGCCGTATCATGGTACAGGAGGGCTATTTATTTTCTGCCCGCGCGCGCCTGGAAGAGGAAGGCCAGCTCTATGATGATTAGACAAAATAATGACTAGGCCTCAAGCACCAGATATGCCTGGCCAGCCGGCGACCAGTTCGGATAGTTTTCTGGCCGGGCAAATTTCGGTGTGCCAGCCTGCAGATGGCTATCGTATTGGCACAGATGCGGTGATGCTGGCCGCATCGATTAATCCGGCTAAAAAACAGGCACGTTTGCTGGATATGGGTGCCGGGGTTGGCGCAGTTGCGCTGGCCGTGCGCCAGCGGCTGGGATTTGGCCATATTACCGCGATTGAAAAAGACCCGTTTTGTGCAGAATTGCTGGCGAAGAATATCGCGCAAAATGATTTTACCGACTCCCTTCGCGCCCTGGCCGGGGATATCACGCAGATGCCGCCCATGCTGGGGGGCAGTTTTGATCAGGTTTTTGCCAATCCGCCTTTCCATCATGCCAGCGATAAACAGCCGCGCTCTCGCCGCCGCTCTCTGGCCCATAATGGCGAGGGCGAGGTAAGCCTGTCTGACTGGGTTGCCTCTGGTCTGTGGGCGCTGCGTGATAGGGGGCGCATTACCTTTATCATTCGCGCCGATCGTACAGATGAGGTGATGGCCGCCTTGCGCGATGGCGGGGCTGGCGAGATTTTATTGTATCCTTTATGGTCTTATGCCGACAGCCCGGCTGTGCGGATGATCATCACTGCCCGAAAGGGGGTAAAGGGGGCAATGGCATTGCTGCCCGGGCTGGTCTTGCATCGCCCGTCCGGGGCATTAACGCCCGGCGCACAAAAAATTATGAAGGGTGGGGGGCTTGTCCTTACCCATCCGGCCACCCGGCATTTATAACTCTGGATTTTCCCTGTTTCCAGATTTATAGTAAGCAGAATTTTTTTAGCCCCTGACCCCTTTTCAAACACGCTTTCCATCACGAGATATAAAATATGTCTATTTTACAAAAAATGCTCTTTTGGAAAAAAGCCCATCCGCGTGTGGCGGTGGTTCGGCTGGCCGGGGTAATAGGCGGGCAAGGCGGGGCATTGCGGCGCGGCCTGAGCCTGGATACTCTTGCCCCCTTATTGAAAAAGGCCTTTGCCCTTTCTGATATCAAGGCGGTTGCGCTGGTCATTAATTCGCCTGGCGGCTCGCCTGTGCAGTCCGAGCTGATCGCCGCGCGTATTCGCCAACTGGCCGAAAAGCATGAAGTGCCTGTGCTGGGATTTTGTGAGGATGTGGCGGCCTCGGGCGGTTATTGGCTGGCTGCCAGTGCAGACGAGATTTATGCCAGCAATGCATCGGTTATCGGCTCTATCGGGGTCATCTCGGCCGGTTTTGGTTTTCCGGATGTGCTGGAAAAGCTGGGTGTTGAACGCCGCGTCTATACCAGCGGGAAATCAAAATCCATGCTGGATCCCTTTCGTCCGGAAAATCCCGATGATGTTGCCTATCTTAAATCCCTGCAATCCGATATCCATGAACAATTTATCGATTATGTGCGGCGGCGGCGCGGCACCCGCCTGAAGGGTGAGGAAGAAGAGCTGTTTTCCGGGCGCTTCTGGACAGGCAGGCAAGCCCGAAAGCTGGGGCTTATCGACCAGATAGGCCTGTTACATGATGTGCTGGAAACCCGTTTTGGCAAGGAGGTGAAGCTGGTCACCATTGCCCAGAAGCGCGGCCTGCTGCCGCTGGGGGCGGGAATGGCAGAATCAGCAACCGATCAGCTGCTGGACAGGCTGGAGGCACGCAGCCTCTGGCAACGTTTTGGCTTGTAGGGACAAAAAGGGAACTTAATGTTTTCATTGCCAAAAATTTTAGGCTTGCTTGCCATTTTATGGCTGGTCTGGATGCTGTTCAGACTAATAGAACGCCGCCAGATACAGACAAATTCAGATAAAAATGGCCCTGCCGATAATCAGGGGGAAGAGGGCCCGAGCTCTGCGGTAGAGGTAGAAGAATGTCCGCATTGTCATAAATTTGTTTCCAGGGGCGGCTGTGCAGAGGAAAACTGTCCGCTTCGTGGTTGATTTTTTGGCGTTCTCTGGCTAGTCTGCCGACACGTTTATGCGATGTGACTTTTGCCATGTTTGAACTTTCAGGCTGGCCAGCGCATCTTCACCCTTTGGCTCTGATTTCATGCGCACAGATTTCCAGTCTATCATCCTTAACTTGCAACTTTACTGGGCAGAGCAGGGATGCGTTATTTTGCAGCCCTATGATATGGAAGTGGGGGCAGGCACCTTTCACCCCGCGACCACCTTGCGCTCGCTCGGGCCTGATGAGGTGTGGAATGTTGCCTATGTGCAGCCCTCGCGCCGTCCAACCGATGGCCGCTATGGGGAAAATCCTAATCGGCTGCAACATTATTACCAGTTCCAGACCATTATGAAACCCTCGCCTGCCAACAGCCAGGAATTATATCTTGGCTCGCTAGAGGCAATAGGGCTGGATGTATATGCCCATGATATCCGCTTTGTTGAGGATGATTGGGAAAGTCCGACTTTGGGCGCATGGGGGCTTGGCTGGGAGGTTTGGTGCGACGGGATGGAAATCTCGCAATTTACTTACTTCCAGCAGGTAGGCGGGCTGGAATGCAACCCGGTTCCGCTGGAGCTGACCTATGGGCTGGAACGCCTTGCGATGTTTATTCAAGGGGTGGATAATGTCTATCAGCTGGATTGGGATGGTGTGCCAGCGGAAAAAGGCGGCAAAAATTATGGCGATATTTTCCATCGCGCAGAGGTGGAATTTTCCACATGGAATTTTGAGATAGCCGAAACTGACCGCCTGTTCCAGCATTTCAAGGATTGCGAGACAGAATGCAAAAAGCTGCTGGATGCCGGCCTTGCTCTGCCTGCCTATGACCAATGTATGAAGGCCAGCCATCTGTTTAATCTGCTGGATGCCAGAGGGGTTATCTCTGTATCGGAAAGACAGGCCTACATTGGCCGAGTGCGCAACCTGGCCAAAGGCTGTTGCGAGACCTGGGTTGGCAAGCCGGAGAAAGTATAAGAGATGGCGGTTTTATTTCTTGAAATAGGCTGTGAGGAAATTCCGGCTCGCCTGCAAAAAAAGGCCATTGCAGATTTAAAAAAAGGGCTGGTCGAGCGTTTATCCGCCCGTGGCTTTGCTGGCGAAGGCGGGCGTGAAGCGATAAGCCCGCGCCACATGGCAGTAGAAATATCCGGCCTTGCCGAACAGCTGGATGACCGGGTGATAGAACGGCGCGGCCCGCGCAGCGATGCCCCGGATAAAGCCATTGACGGCTTTTGTCATTCTGTTGGGCTCAGCCGCGATCAGCTGGCCGAACAGGCAACCGAAAAAGGCGTATTTTTATTTGCACATATCACCGAAAAAGGGGCGAATTTGCGCGAATGCCTGCCAGAGATATTGCAGTCATTACTGGCTGAATTCCCCTGGCCAAAAAGCCAGAGATGGTCGCGTAGCCGGATGAGCTGGGTGCGCCCGCTACGACAGGTCAATCTGCTGATAGATGGCCAGCCGATAGAGGGGAAAATTGACCTTGGCGGGGATATGTATATTGCCTTTGGCCAGCATACACAAACCCATCCCTTTCACGCGCCGGAGATGATCTCTCTGTCTGATTTTGATAGCTACCTGTCCGATATGAAAAAAGGCTATGTGCTGGTCGATCATGAAGGGCGCGCCGCAGAAATTGAAAAACAGCTGGCTGCCCGGGCAGCAGAAAAAGGCCTGAAACCGGTGGCCGATGCCGGCTTGCTGGCAGAAACAACCGGGCTGGTCGAATGGCCACAGGTTATTTGCGGGCGGATAGATGATGATTTTATGACCCTGCCAGCTGAAATTCTGGTTACCTCGATGCGCGTTCATCAAAAATTCTTTGCCCTCAGCCCCACAGGCGCGGCAAGCGATTTAGCCCCCTATTTTATGACCGTGGCCAACCGCAAGGCCGATGCTAAAACCGACCAGCTGATCGCAGCCGGTAATGAGCGGGTATTGCGTGCCCGCCTGTCTGATGCGCGGTTTTTCTGGGATCAGGATAGAGCCAGGCCACTATCGCAGATGGCAAGTGGTCTGGCAAAAGTGACGTTTTATGAAGGGCTGGGCAGCCTGGCTGACAAGGCCGGGCGAATAGCCGGGCTGGCCAAAGTTATCGCCTCGCAGATGAAGACAGCCGACCCGGAAATGGCGCGGCGGGCAGCAGAGCTGGCCAAGGCGGATCTGGTTTCCGATATGGTAGGCGAGTTTCCCGAATTGCAAGGCATTATGGGCGGCTATTATGCCGCAGATAGCGGCGAGGATGAAAAAATCGCAGCGGCTATTGCCCAGCATTATCGCCCGCAAGGCCCGGCAGATAACCTGCCGCAAACGCCAGAAGGCCTGGCTGTTTCTCTGGCCGATAAGATAGATACGCTAACCGGCTTTTTTGGCATTGATCAGAAACCGACCGGATCGCGCGATCCCTTTGCCTTGCGCCGGGCAGCGCTCGGGGTGATACGGATGGTGGATGAGGCCGATTTGCGCCTCAATCTGGATGAAATTCTGGCAGAAAGTGCTGCGCTTCACGGGTTTTCAGGCGCCGATACAGGGCTTTGCGGCTTTATTCTTGAGCGTTTGCGGGTCAGCTTGCGCGACCGGGGCTTTGGGCATGATGTCATTGCTGCTGTTCTGGCCAAAGTCGCTTCTGGCAGTTGCGGGGATATCCGTTTGCTGTGCCGGCTGACCTCTGCACTGGACGGGTTTTTACAAACAGAATCCGGAAAGGGCTTGCGGGCAGGCTGGCGCCGTGTTGCCTCTATCCTGCACGCCGAAGAAGCAAAAGCGCCTGTCACCGCCGGGCTGGAGGCCGCAACGTTAACAGCTGATGCAGAGATAGTCTTGCATAGGGCGGTCAGCCAATTGCCCGAATTATCTGTTGCCAGCGAAGAGGCTATCCAGAACGCGATGATGGCACTGGCAGAGCTTTCTGGCCCTATTAATGATTTCTTTGACAAGGTGGTGGTCAATAGCGAGGAAGAAGCGGTTCGTCTGAACCGTCTGGCCTTGCTGGGTCAGATACGTGCCGCGATGAGTGTGATTGCAGATTTTAATAAGCTGGAAGGCGCATAAGGGCGTATAAGCGCGTATAAACTGGGCGGGGAATTTTATTTTGGGTAGGGCCAATTAACTGAGGAACAGGGACAAAGTTATGTCAAAATGGGTTTATTCATTTGGTGCCGATAAATGTGATGGCGATGCAACTATGCGCAACCTTTTAGGGGGGAAAGGCGCTAATCTGGCAGAAATGTCGTCTATCGGCTTGCCTGTGCCGCCTGGTTTTACCATCACCACAGAGGTATGTACCTATTATTACGACCATGAAAAATCCTATCCCGATGCGCTGAAATCGCAAGTGGAAGATGCCTTAAAAAAAATAGAGGCAGAAACAGGAAGGCTGTTTGGGGATAAGGAAAACCCCTTGCTGGTATCGGTGCGTTCGGGGGCGCGGGCATCCATGCCAGGCATGATGGATACCGTCCTTAATCTTGGCCTGAATGATGAAACCGCTGCCGGTATGGCCGCCGCTTCTGGTGATGCGCGATTTGTTTATGACAGCTATCGCCGCTTTATCCAGATGTTTGGTGATGTGGTGCTGGATGTGGATCACGGCCTGCTTGAAGACTTGCTGGATGATCTGAAAATGGCCGAAGGGGTCTATCAGGATACAGAGCTAAGTGCAGATGCCCTGAAATCCCTTGTGGAAAGCTATAAAGAGCTGGTCACCGAAGAAGCAGGTAAAGCCTTTCCCCAGGATCCGATGGAACAGCTTTGGGGTGCGGTCGGGGCGGTATTTGCCAGCTGGATGAATAACCGGGCCATCACCTATCGCAAGCTGAACGATATTCCGGCCGCCTGGGGGACAGCGGTAAATATTCAAGCGATGGTCTTTGGCAATATGGGCAATGATTGTGCCACAGGTGTGGCCTTTACCCGTAACCCTTCCACAGGCGAGAATCTGTTTTATGGCGAGTTTCTGGTCAATGCCCAGGGCGAGGATGTCGTGGCCGGTATTCGCACGCCTCTGCCGCTTACCACCAAAGCCCGGACAGATGGCGGGGTAGAGGGCAAATCGCTGGAAGAGGAAATGCCGGAGGTATTTGCCCAGCTGGATGCAGTGCGCACCCGCCTTGAAAAACATTATGGCGATATGCAGGATTTGGAGTTCACCGTTGAAAAGCAGAAATTATATATGCTGCAAACGCGCAATGGTAAACGCACCGCAGAAGCAGCATTGAAAATTGCGGTGGATATGGCAGCCGAAGGCCTTATTACCCGCGAGCAGGCCATTGCCAGAATTGACCCTGCCTCGCTGGATCAGCTTTTGCACCCGACATTAGACCCCAAGGCAGAGCGGGTTTGTCTGGCGCGTGGTCTGCCAGCCTCACCCGGGGCGGCATCCGGGCGAATTGCGCTCAGCGCAGATCAGGCAGAGGCACGGGCTGCCAGCGGTGAGCAGGTGATATTGGTGCGGGTGGAAACCAGCCCGGAAGATATCCACGGTATGCATGCCGCTGCCGGTATTTTAACCGCAAGAGGCGGGATGACCAGCCACGCAGCCGTGGTCGCACGCGGCATGGGCCGGGCGTGTGTTTCCGGGGCAGGCGATGTGCGTATCGATATGACCTCTGGCATTGTCCATATTGGCAACACCCAGCTTAAAGATGGCGATATGATCACCATTGATGGCAGTGTCGGGGAAATCTATGAAGGGGAAATCGCTAAAATTCAGCCCCAGCTTTCCGGCAGTTTTGAAACTGTTATGGGCTGGGCAGACAGCTTGCGCCGGATGCGGGTACGCACCAATGCCGAAACCCCGGCAGATGCGCGTACGGCACGGGAATTTGGCGCAGAAGGTATAGGCCTGTGCCGTACCGAGCATATGTTCTTTGATGAAGACCGGATTGTGCCGATGCGCCAGATGATCATGGCGGTAGAAGAAAGTGGCCGGAAAAAAGCGCTGGATATTTTGCTGCCGATGCAAAAACAGGATTTTGCCGAGCTTTTCACCATTATGGCCGGTTTGCCGGTTACCATCCGCTTGCTAGACCCGCCTTTGCATGAATTTCTGCCCCATAGTGACGAAGAATTGGCCGAAGTTGCCAAAGCAACGGGGGTATCGGTTGAGCTGGCCCGCCAGCGGGCGTTGCGCCTGAAAGAATCCAACCCGATGCTGGGGCATCGCGGATGCCGTCTGGCGATCACCTATCCCGAGATTTGTGCCATGCAGGCACGTGCCATTTTCGAAGCGGCGCTCGAAGTGGCTGCCTCTGGCCCTGCCCCTATTCCGGAAATTATGGTACCGCTTGCCGGCACCGCAAGGGAAATCGAGATTTGCCGCCAGATTATCGATGATGTGGCCGCAGAAGTATTTGCCGAAAGCGGGCAGAAGATAGAGTATCTGGTCGGCACAATGGTCGAGCTGCCACGTGCCGCACTATGCGCCGATCAGCTGGCACAAACAGCCGAGTTTTTCTCTTTCGGGACAAATGACCTAACCCAAACCGCCCTTGGCATTAGCCGCGATGATGCCGCCAATTTCATGCATGCCTACGAAGAGCAGGGCATTTACCATACAGACCCCTTTGTTTCCATTGATGTTGAAGGGGTTGGCCAGTTGGTAAAAATGGGCGCGGATCGTGGCCGCCAGACCCGCAGCGATATAAAGCTGGGTATTTGCGGGGAACATGGGGGCGATCCCAAATCTATCCATTTCTGTGAAAGCGTTGGGCTGGATTATGTGTCCTGCTCGCCTTTTCGTGTGCCGATTGCCCGCCTGGCCGCCGCACAGGCCGCGCTGAAATCAAAAGAATAGCAAAATAACCAGCATTTGACATCGAGAGGGAAGGGATAGGAATATCGCTTCCCTTTTTTACCGATTTTAAATAAAATTAAAAGAAGTTAATTAATGATGTTATTCTCTTAAAAAGAGTAGTTAAGAGAACGCCAAAATCGTTCACTTGGTCGGTAAGGACATTCTGGCACACATCTTTTTTGAAGGTGGGTAGATGCGATATGACCTCAGCACAGACAAGTCGAACTCTGTCTTGCCCCGAATTATATCTTGCAGCATATCTCTGTCCTGCTTCAAAGGGGGAGGGCTAAAAAATGGCAGAAACCTACACACACACAAATCCCCCTTATAGAAACAATACCAATTATGAATATCTCTCATCCGCGCTATTACTGGCTTTGGCGGCTTGCAGTGGCGGCGGTGGTGGCAGCAACAGCTCTAAAACCTCTACCGGGCAGGTGATTATCGCTGGTCGTCCTGATGAGAGAGTCAATATGCCCGCACCAGATAAAACGCCAACCAAAACAGATACAAAAACCGAAAATAAAGACCCGCCAGACGAGCCTGTCATTGCCACTACCCGGCCAAAAATCACCCTTGTTTCGGGCGATGACATTACCGCACCAGCCCTGACAGAAGGGGGGCTGGTCGCATCGGGGGCTGAAATTTTCCACCCTACGCTTACAGCAGGCAATCTGAATTTTACCTATGCGCTGCTGGATACCGGGGATAGCCCGCTATTTGAGATGGTGGAGGAGACAGGCAGCCTGTCTTTTAAAACAGATACTATCCCGGATTTTGAAACCCGCCAGAAAGGGTATCTGCTTTCCTATCGCGCCAGTTCCGATGATTTGGTTTTTACCCAAAAAATACATATCCCTATTCGTGACATAGATGAAGCACCGAGCGGGATGCGGATAGTAGCCGCAAGACGTGCTATGGCGGAAGATAATAAAATGGCGGTAAAGCTGGCCGATATCGCATTTGAGGATGAGGATAAAAAGCCGGCCTTTCAGGCCAACACTGCCAGCATATCAGATAACCGGTTTTTTGAAATACGCAACGGGGACGAGCTATGGCTAAAGCCAGATGCCCCTCTGGATTATGAAACAGCCAGGCGGCATCAGATCATTATCCAAAGCGATAATAGTGCGCATCAAAAACGGTTTGTGTTAAGCGTTGAAAATGTCGATGAAATACCGGTTATCGAACAATTTGTTCTGGATAGAAGCCAGGGCGCGGTTTTTGAGGGGAAATCTTTTGCCATGCATCTTTCCACCGCCTTTTTTATCGGAAAGGACGGGTTGCGAATAGATGATGACAAAATAGCCATTGAAATTCAGGACAGCCCGTTATTCGAGATAAGAAATAATAACCAGCTTTGGCTGAAAGACAAGGTCGAGCTGGATTTTGAAAATGCGCTGGATCGCGTCCATAACATCACTGTTTGGGTATCAGGCGCGCCGCATATATCCAAAGACTTCACCCT